>JAKONR010000548.1 GCA_022701825.1 Hymenobacteraceae bacterium
TCAAGAACGCGGGCATCAATAAAGGCACTGCCGCCGCCCGCTGGCTGGCCCAGTACCAGCCCGGCTTCGTGCTGGCCCTCGGCGACGACCGCACCGACGAGGATACCTTCCGGGCCCTGCCCGAATCGGCCTACACTGTGCGCGTGGGCACTGGCGTGCGCTCGCTGGCCCGTTTCAACCTGGCCTCGCCGGTGGAGGTGCGCCAGCTGCTGCGCAAGCTACTGGCGTAGCATTTTGGTAACGTAGCCAAAGCAAAAAAAGCCTGCAAGCGCACTATGCGCTTGCAGGCTTTTCTTTTTATAAACCAATCTACTAGCAGGCTTATACTGTGCTATTCTTGCTTGGCTACTTGCAGCACCTCGCGGCGGCCATCGCCCGCGAAGAGCAGGTGCAGCATGTACACGCCCGCGGGCAGGCCCGCCGTGGGCAGCGCCAAGCGCTGGCTGCCAGCGCCCAGCCGCACTGCTGGCGCAGTGCGCACTTGCCGGCCCAGCGCGTCGTAGATGGCGCTGCCGACCGGCTGGGCGCTGGCCAGCACAAAGGAGACCGTGAGCGCTTCGCTGAACGGATTGGGGAAAACGGTGGTAGTGGCGGCGGCGGGGCGCACGTCGCGGGCGGCCAGCAGCGTGGTGGGGCCAAAAAAGGTGCCCCAGGCTTGGGTGCCTTTGCGAAAGGCGGTGAGCTCCGTGGTGCTTGAAGTAGGCAGGCCGATGAAGCTAAAGTAAGTAAGGCCCAGGCCGGTGGCGTACTGCCACAAGACGTCGGCATCAGCAACCGGCTCTTTAAGTCCAACGCTATCGATACCCAGAGGCCCGCATACTCCTCGGCGCAAAACTGAATGCTCGAAACGCCCCCCAAAACGCGTGCTGCTACTGCGCGTAGCAGCCGACGCAAAGTACCCGCCGCTTATCGTCAGCAGTGGGGCTTGCGGTACGTTGGCCGTAAGCTCGGGCAGCTCGGGCGTTTCTTTTACGGCCCGGAAGGTAGTGGTGCTGGTGGAGTAGCTGGTGCTGCTGCCGCCAGTGAAGGTACAGGCACCCGTGATTTGGCTGCGCCGCCTCGTGCGGATGGTGTAGGTAATGGTGTCGCCGGTGCGGCTCAGCTGCCGCGTCAGCACGCTGTCTTGCTGCCAGGTTTGCGTGCAGAGTATCCGGGTCGAGTAATCCTTGCTAACCCGCTGAAACACACCGCCCGGCTGGTAGTCGTGCACCGCCCGCGCGCCCAGCGCACTCGCGCCCAGCCGGCGCTCGGGCAGGGCCGTGAGCACCAGCGGCAAGCGGCGGTTGCGGCCATTGAGGTAGCTATCCAGCGAGGGGCCTTCCAAGAAGCCGTGGGTTTTGGTGAGGAACAGCGCCTGCCCGTCGGAAAACGTGATGGTCACGACCGAATCGGCCACGCCGCCCAGCACCCGGCTCGACACGACGCGGCCCGTGACGCTGGCCGTGAGCCCGGCAATGCCGGTAGCCCAATTCTGGCCCAGCGGGGCGCGGGGCCGCAGCGTCAGGGTGCGGCCATTGGCGGCGGTCAGCGTGAATACCGCCCGCGGCTGGCTGCGCAGGGTGGCCCCGAACAGGTTGTCGAGCCGCAGGCGCATCGTGCAAGTGATGAAGCCAACGAGCGGAATAGTACCAGCCCGCTTGGTAAAGCGAAACAACGAGTCGGTGGGGCTGCCCGCCACGGGCGTGCCCGCTTCCAGCCGTAGCGTGTGCGTGGTATCGCCAGCCACGCCCAGCTGGCTAAGCTAGTAGGTGAGGCCCGGCCGAAAAGGCTGCCAGGGCTGCTGCGCGTGGGCACTTGCCGCCGCCAGCCAGCCGGCAATAGCAATCAGTAACAAGTAGCGTTTTTGCATACAACTCAGCTAAAGCGACAGAGACCAGAAACAAATGAAGGGGCTAATATAGAAGCCTTGCGCTACACAAATGCATTAAAAACAAAACCCTACGGCCTTACCGACACGCAATGTCAGCAAGACCATAGGGTTTTGAATATCAGCAAGCTACTCTAGTGGCTAGCTCACGAAGTTTGGCTTGTCCAGCTTTTTGGCGATGCGGTAGGCCGCATTCACCAGCCCCACGTGGCTGTAGGCCTGCGGAAAATTGCCCCACTGAGAGCCGGTTTTGGCGTCCACGTCTTCGCTCAGCAGGCCGAGGTGGTTGGCGTAGGAAATGAGGTGCTCAAACTCTTTGATGGCATCGTCGAGGCGGCCGACGCAGGCCAGGGCCTCCACGTACCAGAAGGAGCAGATGAGGAACGTGGTTTCGGGCGTGCCGAAGTCGTCGGGGTGGCGGTAGCGGTAGAAGAGGCCTTCGGGCGTTTTCAGCTCTTTTTCCAGCTCTACCAGGTGCTTCTTGGCGCGCTCGGAGGCCGGGTCGAGGTAGCCCATCGTGATGAGCTGAATGGTGCTGGCGTCGAAATCGGTCGAGCCGATGGCGTTGGTGTACGCGCCGCGCTCCTCGTGAAAGCACTGCTCGATGCGGCTTTCGGCCTCGGTGAGCAGGCGCGTGGCAAACGCTTCTAGTTCGGCATTGCCGTGCTGGCGGGCTACCTGGCGGGCGGCGTGGCTGCCGGCCCAGTGAAAAAGGTACGTGTAGCAGTGCTTTTGGGCGATGTGCCGAAACTCCCACAGGCCCGCATCGGGCTGGTCTATGGTGGCTTCGATAAGGCGCAGGCACTCCTCTACCAGCTCGATGGGCGCGCTGCGCTCGGGGTCGCGGAAGCGGCAGTCGGTGTAGAGCGGCAGCAGCGCCACCAGTACCTGGCCGTACACGTCGTTCTGGATGTGGGTGT
>JAKONR010000557.1 GCA_022701825.1 Hymenobacteraceae bacterium
CAACCGGTCTTCGGCGTCGGGCGCTTCCAGTTCGGCTTCCTGCGCCTGCCAGCCCTGGGGCTCGTAGCTGAGGCGGATGTAGATAGGGTAGTGGTCGGAGCCGATGTGCGGCAGGCGCATGAGGTGCTGCAAGCGGAAGTGCGCCGAGTGGAACACGTGGTCGAGGGGCCAGCGCAGCAGCTTGTAGTCGGCATGGAAAGTAGGCAGCAGGCCGCGGCCCACCCTAGGGTCGAGCAGCCGGGCCAGGCGCCGAAACAGCTCGGAGGTGTGCGACCACGCCACGTCGTTGAGGTCGCCGGCTACGATGGTGGGCCCGTCGTGGTGCTGAATGGCGCGGCCCACCAGCAGCAATTCCGCATCGCGGCGGGTGCTGGTTTTCGACTCTTTGGGGGCCGGCGGCTTGGGGTGCACGAAGTGCAGGGCTACTGACACGCCGCTCGGCAGCTCTACCCGCCCGTGAAACGACGGAACGCCGGGGTCGAGAATAAACTGAATTTCCTTTTCGCGCAGTGGCAGCCGCGAGAAAACCAGCATCCCGTAAGTGTTGGGTAGCGGGGCGTGGCAGGTGTGTGGGTAGTCTTGGCCCAGCAGCGCCAGCTGGCTCAGCCACCAGTCGTCGGTTTCGACGGCCAGCACGATGTCGGGGTTATACTGCCGGATGACGCCCAGGCAGCGCGAGGCGTCGCGGTTGTACATCAAAACATTAGTAACCAGCAGGCTGATGTGGTTGTCGTGGTCGTCGGCCGGGCGCTCGGCATCCTGCACCAGCTTGCGGTGCAGCGGCGTGTAGGGCCAGATGCGGGTGAGCTGGTAGGCCACGGCCGCCAGCACCAGCCCCGTGGGCAAGTAAGGCGGCCAGCCGGCCGCTAGCGGGGCGGGCGCTTGCAGCAGCGGCAGGCTCAGCAGCAGCCCGGCCACTATCTGGAGGCGCGGAAAGTCGCACACCCGCACCCACCACGCCGTTTGGCGCAGCAGCGGCAGCAGGGTGGCCACCAGCCCTAGCGTGGCCAAAAGCAGCCCCAGGCCGCGCAGAAACAAATAAATACCAGACACGCAGGCAAAGGTAGAGTGGGAAAAAGGAGCGCGCAGCGAGCGAATAGCCCTACTAACGGAGCAGCTTTGCGGCGCGTTGCGCCACGGTTCGCGGCGCTGGTGCCGGCCCTACCTTTGCAAGTATGGAAGTCCTGATTGCCACCTTCACGACCATCTTCTCGGTGGTTAATCCCTTCGGGGCGATGCCGGTCTTTCTGACCCTCACCAGCCACGACACGCCCGCCGCCCGCCGCCAAACGGCCCTGCGCGCCTGTATCTACATGGTAGCGATTTTGAGCGTGGCGTACCTCGGCGGGCAGTACATACTCAACTTCTTCGGCATCAGTATTCAGCACCTGCGCATTGCGGGCGGTATTTTGCTGATGCGCTCGGCCTTCGACCTGCTCACGCCCGGCGCCAACCGCGACCGCGTGGGCCCCGACACCCTCGAAGAAAGCACGCACAAAGACGACATCAGCTTTACGCCGCTGGCCATGCCCATGCTCTCGGGCCCCGGCTCGATGGCCATCTGCATCGGCCTCATCCGCCCCACGCACTTCGACCAAGTGATGACGATTCTAGGGTTTGCGCTGGTGGCGCTGGCCAGCTTTATCGTGTTGCTGTCGTCGCTGCGGCTCACGCGGCTGCTGGGGCGGCCGGGCATGGCGGCGCTGGCCCGTATTATGGGCTTCATCACGCTGGCCATCGGGGTCAATTTTCTGGCGTCGGCCATCGGGGCGTTGTTTCCGGGGTTGAGCCGGTAGGCGGCGGGGCAGCCGTACTTTTGCGGCCACTCTATGCTACAAAACGATATTCTCCTCCGCGCCGCCCAAGGTGAAACCACCGAGCGCACGCCCGTGTGGCTCATGCGCCAGGCCGGCCGCATCCTGCCCCAATACCGCGCCCTGCGCGGCCGTCTCTCGGGCTTCAAAGAGCTGGTTGAAACGCCAGCGCTGGCCGCCGAAGTCACCATTCAGCCCGTCGATGCGCTCGACGTGGACGCGGCCATCATCTTCTCCGACATCCTGGTGGTGCCCGAGGCCATGGGCCTCACCTACGAGATGATAGAGGCGCGCGGCCCGCTCTTTCCCGAAGTAGTGAAAACCGCCGCCGACGTAGAAAAGCTGCGCGTGGCCGACCCGCACGAGCACCTCGGCTACGTGCTCGAAGCCCTGCGCATCACCAAAAAAGAGCTGGCCGGCCGCGTGCCGCTCATCGGCTTCGCGGGCGCGCCCTGGACCATTTTGGCGTACATGGTAGAGGGCCACGGCTCCAAAACCTTCAGCAAAGCCCGCCGGATGCTGTACCAGGAGCCCGCCCTGGCGCACCAACTGCTGGAGAAAATCACGGTGACGACCATCGCCTACCTGCAAGCGCAGGTGGCGGCCGGGGCCGACATCGTGCAGATTTTCGACTCGTGGGCCGGTATTTTGCCGCCCGCGCACTACGCCGAGTTTTCGACGGCCTACATCAACCGCATCAGCGCGGCACTCGCGCCGCTGGTGCCCGTCACGGTGTTTGCCAAAGGTGCGTGGTGGGCCGTGGAGGACTTTGCCCACTCGCCCGCCCGCACCATCGGCCTCGACTGGAACCAGTCGCCGCAGCAGG
>JAKONR010000567.1 GCA_022701825.1 Hymenobacteraceae bacterium
CGGCGGCGGGGCGGCCGGCGGGCGCGAAGAAGGGCTGGGCCGCAGCGGGGCGGTGAGCGGGCGCGAAGAAAGGCTGGGCGGGCTGCCGCGTGGGCGTGTGGGCCGGCTTGGCTGGCTCGGGTAGTAGGGCGTGTAACGAAGCCATCGGGAAAAAGCGAAAAGGGGGAGGGGAGGCAACGGGTCGCTAGAGCAGGCGGCCCTCTTTCTGGCCTTCGAGGCGGATGCCGTCGAGCAGGTCGGCCAGCTGCACCGGCACTAGGGCGTCGGCGTCGGCGGGCTGGGTATCGGCGGGCTGGGCAGCCTGGCGGTCCAGGGCGCGCAGGGTGGCCAGCTGCACCACGTTGAGGATGGCCGCGCCGGAGAGCTCGTAGCGCTGGGCCAGCTGGGCGGGGTCGAGGCCGGGGCCCCAGCGGGCGGGGGCGGGCAGGGCCTGCTGCCAGAGGGCCAGGCGCTGGGCGGGGGCGGGCAGCGGGAAGTGGACCAGGGCCTGGAAGCGGCGGGCGAAGGCGGGGTCGAGGTTGTTTTTGAGGTTGGAGGCCAGGATGACCAGGCCGGGGTGGTCCTCTATTTTTTGCAGCAGGTAGGCCACGAGCTGGTTGGCAAAGCGGTCGGGGGCGTCGCTGCCCTCGCTGCGTTTGGCGAAGAGGGCCTCGGCCTCGTCGAAGAAGAGAATCCAGTCCTGGGTGTGGGCACGGTGGAAGAGGCGGGCGAGGTTTTTCTCGGTTTCGCCGATGTACTTGGAGGTGAGCAGGGCCAGGTCGACGCGGAAGACGGGTCGGCGGGCGTGCTGGCCGAGCAGGGCGGCGGTGAGGGACTTGCCGGTGCCGGGGGGCCCGTAGAAGAGGGCGCGGAAGCCGGGCTTGCGGGCGCGGGCCAGGCCGGGGTGCAGGCGCAGGGCGTGGTGGTGGCGCAGCCAGGCGGAGAGGTCGGCCAGGGCGGCGGCGGTGGCGGGGGGCAGCACGAGCTCGTCCCAGGAGAGGCGGCAGGTGAGGGGCTGGGCGGGGAAGTCGGGCCCGAGCACGGGCGGGCGCACCCGGCCCGTGGCCAGCCGCACGGCTTACTGAGCGCCGCGAAACAAAGCCGTACGCGCTACTGCGCTGTGATTGGGTAGGAGTAGCGTGAACGGGAGAGGCCGGTCGGGCACCAGTTTCGACGGTATTACTCCGAAGGAACTGGGGCACGACCGGCCTCAATGCGTGGCTTAGCCTATGATTAAGTATACGAAGAAGCTGCTGGCTAACGGCGCAGGCGTACCTGGTCGTAAAGCGCCACGAAGGCTTCTAGGCTGAAAGGTGGAAACAGCGCCGTCATGTCGGTAACAAAATCTTGAGCGTTAGGGTCTCGCGGCCCGCTGAATGACTCTGTAGGCTGCTGGGTAAAATGCTCGTTGAGTTCAACCAATAGCGTGGGCCAATACGTGTAGCCCAGCGACAATGTCAGGAGCTGCAAGTAGCCGTCGAAGTCAATGCCCAGCGGCTCAGGCATGCCGTCGCCGAAGCTGAGGTAGTACAGTTCCCGCTCCTGGGCCTGGTCGTGGTAGAGACCTACAGCGGCTTCGTCGGCATTCATGTCCACAATCTTAAAGCACCGCAACCGCTCCTGCCCGGGCCGAAGCGTGTCTTCGAAATACACCACCTTTTCCCATGAGCCGTAGATGTCCTGCAGCCGTTCCAAAGCGATGCGACCCACGCATTCGGGATGCGCTTCGAGCTGTTCTGGGGAAGCTCTCCAGTTACTAAGTAAGCCGTTATACGTTTTGCAGCACTCGATTATGGATTGAGGTATCCACTCAGGATGGTCCAGCCCGGCCAGTTCCCTCTTAGTAGGGTCTTGGTAGGATTCAGGTGGCTCAGCAACAAAATACTTATTGCAGGCAACGCATACCTGACGGAGCGTAAGAAAATAATTCAGGCCCATGATAGCAGTAAAGGTATTTGACTGATTAGCCAAAAGTAATGAGATTGCGCTGCACTAGTAGCGAGAATGTTTTCTGCAAGGCAGCCAATTCCCCGGGGGTAAGGGTGAGGGCGTCGGTTTGACCGTTACGATGGGTTGACAGCGCCTTCAATAGGTCCGCTTGCGAAATGGCTCGTCCATCCAGCTGCAACGTAACATCCCATATAGCGTAGGAGAGTGTTTGACCCATTATGGGGGCTAAGCTTATCTCAGACGGCATTTGGCTGATTTTAATCATAACAGGCTTACGTCCCAGTTGATAGTCAAAAATACCGGCTTGCTCCACGGGGTTGTCTACGGTGCGGGCAACGACCTGGCGCTTGCGGGCTCCGGTCTGCGCATCGACCTCCCAGAGCACGCAAACCAGGTTGCGGGGTACGTGCTGCTCGGCCGTGATAAGGCGGCGTAACGGGTCATCGGCTGGCCCGGGTACTAACTGGTCGAGCAGGTCTTGGCGGAGCGGGCGGCCATACTGCGGTACCACCGAGTAGTAATAGGCTCGCGGAAACGTCCTGGGGTCGGCTGGGTTATAGGTGGCCGCGTCGTAGTTGGCCGAGGCAGTTATGAGCACCCGTTCTACTTCGTCCTCGTGCTTGTCGTTACCGCTACGCGAGAGAGGGGTTAGGTTTTCCCATTTGCCAGGCCCATGAAGCTGCTGACTGAGCAAATGGCCCTTTATGTAATAGCTGCCCGCTGCGTTGCGGCGCAGGTTAATAGCTCCAAACGAGTCGTTGATTTCCTCTGTCGGTTTCTTCCCAGTAGTAAGGATACGGGTTGAGCCCGGCCTAACTGGACCCGTCGTGAAATATTCCATTAGCATGCCCGTTCCGTATTTTTGCGGGCTAAGCGGGGTAGACCAGATGGGTTGGTTGGCGCGGGGCGACAGTACACTGGAATGGCTTTGGGCCATCAGGTGCATGGTCACCTGGGCCAGCCCCAGGAGCTGCCGGTCCAGCGCGGCGGCGTTTTTGGCCAGGGCCGCCGTCTGGTCGACCAGCGCTCCCGCACCAGGCTGGGCAGAAGGCTGCTTTTCCTGCTGTAAGTACCGCATTTGGTTTTGTTCCAGCGTGGCCCGTTCCTGCGCCAGCCGGTCAATGTTCGCCGCGTGCTTGTGGGCGGAGGCCCGCAGCGGGGCCTGCGCAGGCAACAGCTTCATGGTGTCGTGTTTGCGCAGAAACTCCAGATAAGGCGCGGGCGAGCTGGCCAGCATAAGCTGGCCTTGAGCACCCAAGAATACGGCATGCGTTTCCTTATCCGGTAGGGTAAATTCTTCCCGGAAGTCAAGCCAGCCCTTGGCTGTATTACCTACGGCTGTTGCTATCTCTATACTCTTGGCTACGGTCTTGCTCGCGCCAGTCTTAAGACTGTTCCAGAGGGTCTTGGCCTTTTGGGCTACGGTGTCAAGTACTTTGTTGAGGGCTTTCTCTACGGGCCCACGCACTTTCTGGAGGCCGGTCTGGATGGCCTGGGGGATGGCATCAAGCCGCAGCAGGCGACCCAGGAAGTTCAGGGCCACGGGCAGGAGTTTGACGAGCGTGTTTTCGACGGCCTGGGCGGCGGGGGCGAGCTGGCCGGCGGCGATGGCGCTGGCCGAGGCGAAGAGGGCCTGGCCCACCTGGGCAAGTTGCTTGCCCTTCTCCACGAAAAGCATCACGCCGTTGTAAAGCCCGCGGGCCACTTGCAGGAAGGCCCCGCCGGGCACGGCCAGCGAGGCCAGCAACAGGGGCACGGCCCGGGCGGCCACGGCCAGCACCTGCTGCTGCACGAAGTCCAGGGCCTGGGCGCGCAGGCCCTGGGCGTGGGCACTGATGGCCAGCCAGGCGGCTTGGGGGCCGTGCTGCCACA
>JAKONR010000002.1 GCA_022701825.1 Hymenobacteraceae bacterium
CTCCGAAAAGGAGAGGGGGAGCCGACCGTAAGCACACGTAAGCGGTCGCAAACAGGCGGCTGGCTCCCCCTCTCCTTTTCGGAGAGGGGGCCGGGGGGTGAGGCGCCCCGCCCGCCGAGCCCACTACACCCAATTTCTACCGCCCCCCGGCCGGCACCACCCGCACCCCCAGGAAGGCCAGCACCTGCCGGTTGAACTCGGCCGCTTGCTCCTGCAATACGGCGTGGCCGCAGCCCGGCACCACCCACAGGCGGGCCAGGCGCAGGTGGCGGTAGATGGCTACCGTGTGCTCGGGGGTAATCACGTCGTGGTCGCCGGCCACCACGAGGGTGGGCGCGGCGATGCGCCGCAGCGCCACCAGCGGAATGTTGGGCTGCAAGACGTCGAGGCAGAACACCTTCCAGTCGTTGCGGCGCTTGGGGTCGCTGAATGCCTGGCCCCGGCCCTCGGCGTAGCCGCGTTGCAGCTGCTGCCACAGCGCCGGCATCAGGGCCAGCGAGTCGGGCGTGAGGTTGGCCCCGCTGGCCACCAGGCGGCGCACCTTGGCGGGGTGGCGCAGGGCCAAAAGCAGGGCCACGATGCCCCCATCGCTCCAGCCCACCACGTTCACCGAGTCGAGGCGCAGGTGCGTGAGCAGGGCAGCGCAGTCGTCGGCCAGCTGCTCAAAGCTCAGCGAGTCGGCGGGGTCTACGCTCTGGCCGTGCGCCCGGCTATCGAGGGCCAGCACGCGGTAGTGCCGCGCCAGCGCCGGTATGTTGTGCCGAAACGCACTGATGTTGTCGCCGTTGCCGTGCAGCAGCAGCAGCGGCGGGCCACTGCCGTAGGCTTCGTAGTAGAGGCGCACACCGCGCACGGCGGCGTAGTGCCCGGCGGCGGCATTGTGGCCGTAGGGCACGGCCTGGGCGGCGGCCGAGTGCGCCGCCAGCCAGAGTAGAAGCCCGCACAGGGCGCGTAGCACGTTCATGGCCTAAACATACGCGCCGCGCCCGCCGCGGGCGGCCGGCGCCGGGTCGGGCGGGCGCTCGCCGGTCGCCGGGCTCGCCACCCAACGAGCGAACAGCCGACACACCGCCGCCCGCCCGCCCCAAACGGGCGGTACCTTCTTGTTCATCGCCACCCAGGCGGCAGCTTGGTTTTGGCTTTTGGCGGGAATAGCATTTAAAAATGACGCGATATCAAGCTAGGGCATTACATCAAATAAATGTATTGTTGTCAGTTGGTTATTGCTTACACCTTCTTACATTTGAAGCACGACAATAACGAATGCCTTTATAGTATTTAGAGGGCTAGCAGTCTACTCTATGGCTACGCTTACTTTGTGCAGGGTGCCAGGCTGGCTTTTTAGCTTCGCTGAGCTGTCGAAACTGCTCCTTAAGTAGCTATCCCTGTCCGCAAGCGGCCTTTTACGAACCCTTAAAACCCTTTTACGAACCCCTAAAGCTCTCTTACGAACCCCTAAAACCCCTTTACGAACCCCTAAAGCCTTCTTACGAACCCTTAAAGCGCTCTTACGAACCCCTAAAGCCTCTTTACGAACCCCTGACGCTCTCTTACGAGCCGCTAAAGCGGCTTTATGAGCCTCGGCCGCGCCTTTACGAACCACTAAGGCGGCGGCAAGGGGCCATGGGGTCGGCTGGCTGCCCGGTGCTTGCACCCGGCGGCTCACGATTACTCCAATTAGCTACGTTCCTTCATTTTTTTCCAATAACTTACTTATGCCACGCTTACTACGCACCAGCTTCGTGCCCATCGCCAAAGACAAAATCGGGCCGCTGGCCCTCAACTGCATCACGCGCCTCACGGGCAACCCCTACTACAAGGACATCGCGCACTACACTACCGACATGCAGGCCGCGCTGGATGCCTACCTGCCCGCGGCGGCCATCAAAAACCCCGTGCCCGAGCAAACCGCCGCCCTTTCTCAGCTGCGCGACGCCCTCAACCAGGCCCTGGGCAACACGGCCCGCTACGCCAACTCCCTGTACCCCGACAACGAGGCCGCCCTGCTCAGCACCGGCCTCGACCTGACCAAGGAACCCGAGAAGCGCACCAGCCTGGAGCCCCCCAAAAAGTACGAGCTGGGCGACGGCACCGAGGCCGACACCCTATGCGCCAAAGTAACCCGCGCCCTGGGTGCGGTAGCCACCGAAATCCGCTACACCGACGCCCCCGACCAGCCCTGGCACCAGTGGCTGAGCGTGACCACCACCCGCCCCAGCGTGCTGCTGCGCGGCTACAAGAAGAAAACCGAGGTTTTTGCCATGTTTCGCTCGGTGGGCGGCGACACCGACGACCAACCCTTTTCGGAGGTGCTGAGCCGGATAGTGCAGTAGGGCGCGGTTACGCTCCCGCCGGGCGCGGACCTCACCCCCTAGCCCCCTCTCCTTGGGGAGAGGGGGGACTAGTTTTTAGTCGTAGCTTCTAGTACTAGAACTAGGGCTAGTTCCCCCTCTTCCCAAGGAGAGGGGGCTAGGGGGTGAGGTAAGCGCCCACCGAGCCCCCTCCCCCCCACGCCAAAACGGGCGCGCTGACCACTGGTCGGCGCGCCCGTTTGGCGTAAAAGGGGGCGGCTGCCAGGCAGCCGCCCCGCTCAGGCTAGCTTACTCGCACACCAGGCGCTTGGCCACGGTGCCCTGGCTGGTTTCGAGGCGTAGCGTGTACACGCCAGCGGCCAGCGTGCCCAGGGGCAGGGCGCGCAGCGCGGCCCCGGCGGGCAGTGTGGCCGCCAGCACCGGCTGGCCCAGGGCATTGAGCAGGGTGGCGCGCAGCGCCTCGCGCTGCAAGCTGGCGGGCAGCAGCACCTGCGCCGCGCCGTGGGCGGGGTTGGGGTACAGCTCGACCTGCTGGCTTAGGCTGGCCGGGGCCGTGCCCAGCGGCGCGGCCGGGCCAAAAAGCAGCCCAAAGCGGCCCGTGGCCGCCGCGCCCGCCGCCACCCCAAAGGTGTAGCTGGTGCCGGGGGCCAGCGGCGTGCGGGTGCCCGCCAGCTGGTCGAGCAGCACCACGGGGCCGGTTTGGTTCAGCAATTGCTCGGCGCGCAGGGTGTAGGTGCCGGGGGCCACGGCCACCCCCAGCGGCACCACGAGGCCGGCGGCACCGGGCGCGGGCAGGCCGTTGATGCTAAGCTCGGCGGCGGCAGCCAGCGAAAACAGGTTGAGGGCCTGCGGGCCGGCGTTGCGGATTTTGTCGGCGTCGAAGCCGGCATCGGGGACGGCGGTGGCGCCGGCCTCGAAGTACACGTAGGCATCATCGGCCGCGCCGGTGGCGGCGCGCAGGCGCAGCTGCACCAGCGGGCGGGCCTCGGCGGCGGGGCGCTGCATGGCGGGCTGCGGCCCAAAGGTGGTGGTGCGGTTGGCATTGGTGAGGGCCAGCGTGGGCGTGGCCCCGGCCGCATTCACCCGCACAAAGAAGCCCTGCCCGGCCGGCACCAGCGGCGAGCTGCCGATGCCGTTGACGTAGCTACGGTAGTAGCCGCCGTACTGGCTGGTGCTGCTGTACACGTACAGCGCGCTGCCCAAGCCAGCGGGCATGGACACGGTGCGCCAGTCGAGCGGGGCCGGGTAGGGGTTGCCCAGCAAGTGCCAGCCGGCCTCGGCGGGCGTGCCGCGCTGCAAGCTGAGGCTGATGGGGCCGTTGTTGAGCGTGCCCACAAAATCGACCAGCTCGGTGCCGGCCAGGTTCACGGTGTAGCCCTGGCCCACGGCCAGCGGCGACGATAGGGCGGCCGGGGCCACCCAGCCCTGGTCGAAGCCGCTGGCCGGCGTGGTGAGGCGGCTTTGGTCGTAGCCGTACACGGTGGCAAAGGCGCTGCCCGCCACGGCCGGCGCGAAGGTGGCGGTGGCCAGGTCGGCCACGGAGGCGCTGCGCACCGGCGACGAATAGTGGCGGTAGCCCAGGCTGGGGTTCAGGCTCGGGTCGAGGTAGCGCTGCACGGTGGCCGTGCCCACTACCGTGCCGCCCGTGTTATCGACCAGGGCCGTGCCGCTGGCGTCGGAGAGCAGGGTCAGATTTTGGCCGGCCAGCGTCAGGTTGCCCTGGCTTAGGCGCAGCACCTGGGCCACGCGCAGCGGGGCGCTCAGGGTCAGGCCGGCCGCGTTTTGCACGGCCAGGCTGCGCACCTGGGCGGGCAGGCCCGCGCCGGTGGCCTGGGCCGCGCTGCCGTTATACAGGTAAGTAGCGTCGGGGCTGAAGGTGCGGGTGCCGGTGGTTTGCACCGCGCCGCTCAGGGTGCCGGTGGGCGCCAGGCCCGCCGCGTCGCACACGCGCAGCTCGGCCCCGGCCTCGACCGTAACGTCGGCCGCGCCCGTGAGGGGCTGGCAGCCCGTGTCGAGCACGCCGCCGCTGGCCACCGTGAGGGTGCCGGCCACCGCCAGGGGCGCGCCCAGGGTCAGCTGGCCCTGCACCAGCACGTTGCCGTAGCCGGCGGCGCTGCTCGTGGTCAGGGTTTGGCCGGCGGCCACGGTGAGGTCGGCGAGCACCGTGAAGGTGCGCGACACCGGCGCGGCGGGCAGGTACTTGAAGTTGCCGTCCTGGCTCACGGTAATCGTGACCGTGCCCGGCCCGACGATGCTGACGAGGCCGTTGTTGACGGTGGCCACGTTCAGGTCCGAGGTGGCGTAGCCCATTTGCAGGCCCGAGGTAGTGGTGGCCGTGGGGTAAAAGTCGGCCGCGCCCATCGCCTTATCAGCAATCGTAGCCATCGTGATGGTCTGCGGCACGCGCACATACAGCGAGTCGCGGGTGCCGGGCGTGAAGGCAATGCCCCGGTAGCCGTAGTTGGTGGCCGTGGCGGCCTGCG
>JAKONR010000006.1 GCA_022701825.1 Hymenobacteraceae bacterium
GAAAATGGCCGCACATTCGCTCCTGTATGATACAAACCTTACCCCACCCAACGCTGCTGCGCTACGTGTACAACGAATTGCCAGCTGACGAACAACACGACGTAGAAGACGCCCTGCTGCACGACCCCGAGCTGGCGGCCGCCTGCGCCGACCTGCTACTGGCCCAGCGCGCCCTCAATGGCATGGTGTGCGCGCCCAGCGCCCGCACTACGGCTAATATTTTGCAGTACTCGCGAACGTTTATGAAATGAGCTGTTAGCCATTGGCTACTAGCTGCTAGCTTTGAAAGAGGAGCGTTTAAGCTCTAGTTTTGATTTCAAAAGCTAACAGCTGGTAGCCAGTGGCTAACAGCTTATTTTTATGACCCGCCCCGAACGGTTTCGCCAGTTTCTGGCCTACTTTCTCGAAAACTATCCCGAGCCCGCAACCGAGCTCGCCTACGCCAACCCCTACGAGCTGATAGTGGCCGTGGTGTTGAGCGCGCAATGCACCGACAAGCGCGTAAACCAAGTGATGCCCGCGCTACTGGCGCAGTTTCCGACCGCCGCCGAGCTAGGCGCGGCTTCGGCCGAGGACATTTTTCCGTTTATTCGCAGCGTTTCGTACCCGAACAATAAGGCCAAGCACTTGGCCGGGCTGGGCCGCCTGCTGCTGAGTGAGTTTGGGGGCGAGGTACCTAGTACCATCGAAGAGCTGCAACGCCTACCCGGCGTGGGCCGCAAAACGGCCAACGTGGTCGTATCAGTCATTTACAACCAGCCGGCGATGGCCGTGGACACGCACGTGTTCCGGGTGTCGCACCGGCTGGGGCTGGTGCCCAAAACGGCTACTACGCCCTTGGCCGTGGAGAAAGCGCTGGTGAAGTACACGCCCCAAGAGCTCATCCCAAAAGCCCACCACTGGCTGATTTTGCATGGGCGCTACATCTGCGTGGCGCGCACGCCCAAGTGCAGCGTGTGCCCGCTTCAAGGGTTTTGCGCTTATTATGAAAAGGTAGTAGCCAACCCTGCCCTCGCGCATGTAGCCACGCCCAAGCTTGGCACTAAACGCAATAAGCCAACCCCTTAGTGAGTTAGTAATTTGCCGGCCCATGAGGCTGACTAAGTCACTTCGTGAATATATTGCGCGGCAGCTTGGGCAGGTGGCTTTATGCCGGCTGCCCAAGCTGCCAGTTTGGTGGAGTAGCAGTTCTTTTCGGCTTTTTATATGGTGCAAAAATTACTCTATGGGTTGGCAGGTGGGCTGGTACTGGCGCTGCCGCACCGGGCCAGCGCCCAAGCTACGGCCAGCGCCGACTCGGCGGCGGTAGCCACTGCGGTGGCAGCGGCTACGCAGCACTACGACAAAGAGGTGCGTGCCGAGTCGCTGCTCTTCAACGGCCCCGAATACGTGAACCGCACCACGCCCGGCACCATCGGGCACCCGTTTTTTGAGCGTGCCGAGCCGCAGTTGGGTACCGTGGTGTACCAAGGCGCGCGCTTTGCGGCGGTGCCGCTGAGCTACGACCTGGTACTCGACCAAGTCGTAATGACGTACCCCAACCAAGCCGTGACCATTGTACTGGTGCCGGAAAAACTAGCGGCGTTTTCGCTGGGCAGCCACCAGTTTGTGCGGGTGCGCGCCGACTCGGCCACCCAAAACGTGCTGCCCACAGGCTACTACGAGGTGCTGCAGCCGGGGCCCGTGAGCCTACTGGCCCACCACACCAAGCGCCCGCAGCAAACCACGGTGCAGCAGGTGCTGCAAGTGAAGCTTGAGCAAGTAGATAGGCTCATTGCCCGTACCGACCAGGCGGCACGCGAAGTTTCCAGCCTCAAAGACCTGCTGACGCTGCTGCCCGCCCACCAAGCCGATGTGCAGCGCTATGCCCGCGAGCAAAAGCTGCGTTTTGGGGCCGCCCAGCGCGCAGCCTCGGCCCTGAGCGCGCTGCGCTACTACTACACCCTGCCGCAGTAGCCCGGCCCTGAGCCCGGTTTACTAGCCTCTGCCGCTTCCTTCCTGCTTTCTATGCCCCGTCTCTACCCGTTTACCTGGCTATTGGCCGGGCTATTGGCCAGCAGTGCGCCCGCCTGGGCGCAGCAAGCGCCGGCCCCCACCCTCAGCGGCGACTTTCGCAACCTGCGCTTCGAGGAGTTTGCGCGGCGCGTGGAGGCCCAAACGCCCTACCGCTTTTACTTCCAGCCGGCCATGCTCGATAGCGTGACGGTGCACGTGCAGCCCAGCGGGCTGCCGCTGGTGGCGGTGCTGCGGCAGGTGTTCGAGCATTCGCCGCTGCGCTACGCCGTGGACGAGGCCACCAATCGCGTCTTCATCACCTACGAATACCCGCTGCAAACGCAGCTGCCGAGCGGCCTTTTTGGCGATGAGCCGGCCGGCGGCAGCGCGCCCCCCGACCCGGCCAACGGGGCCACGGCGGGCCCCGCGCCCGGCCAGCCGGCGCAGGTGGGCACCTCCGAGTTCAGGCTCTACGAGGTGGGCCGCCAGCAGGGGCTGCCGGCCACTGGCCGGGCCACGCTCGCCGGCGTGGTGCGGGTGGGCAAGGAGCCCGCCGTCGGGGTGGCTGTGTTTGTGGAGTCGCCCAACATCGGCACTGCCACCGACAAGCAGGGCGCCTACTCGCTGAGCCTGCCGGCGGGGCGCTACAACCTTACTATTCGGGGCCTGGGCGTGCGCACTACCCGGCGCCAAATATCGGTGCGGGGCAGTGGGCGCCTCGACCTGGAGGTGCTGCCCGCCGCTACGTCGCTGCGCGAAGTAGTGGTGAAGGGCGATAAGCAAAGCAACGTGCGCGGAATGCAAATGGGCGTGCAGAAGCTGGACATCAAGCTCATCAAGCAGGTGCCCACCGTGTTTGGCGAGGCCGACCTGCTGCGCGTGGTGACGGCCCTGCCGGGCGTGAAAACCATCGGCGAAGGCAGCACCGGCTTTAGCGTGCGCGGCGGCGGCACCGACCAAAATCTAGTGCTGTTCAACGGGGCCACGATTTATAACCCAGCGCACTTATTTGGCTTCTTTTCGGCCTTCAACCCCGACGCGGTGCAGTCGGTAGAGCTGTATAAGAGCGCCATTCCGGTGCGCTACGGCGGGCGCCTGGCCTCGGTGCTGGAGATAGAGGGCCGCGAGGGTAGCCGCCAGAAGTTTGGCGGCTCGGGCGGCATTGGGCTGCTCACGAGCCGGCTGGCGCTAGAGGGGCCGCTGGGGGGCGGCAAAGGCGCCTTTTTGGTGAGCGGGCGCACCTCCTACTCCGACTGGCTGCTGCACCAGGTGCCCAGCCCGGCGCTCCAGAATAGCGCGGCCTCCTTTTACGACCTCAGCGCCTACCTCACCTACGACCTGGGGCCCAACAACTCGCTGGCCGCCACCGGCTACCTCAGCCACGACCGCTTCCGGCTGGCCAGCGACACCATCTACGAGTACCGCAACACGGCCGCCAGCCTGCGCTGGAAGCACACCTTCAGCCCCAAGCTGGCGGGCTCGCTCACGGGTACTTATAGCCGCTACGGCTTCAACTTAAAGACAACGCGCAACGAATTTGCGGCCTCGACTTTTGACTATGAGATAAGCCAGGCGTCGCTGCAAGCCAACGGTAGCTACCTGCTGCACGCCAAGCACACGCTGGATTTTGGGGCCAGCTCGCTGCTCTACAACACGGCCCCCGGCAACCAGCAGCCGCTGGGCGACAAGTCGCTGCTGCTGCCCACCCTCATCCAGCACGAGCGGGCGGTGGAAAGCGCCGTGTACGCGGCCGACCGCTTCGACATCAGCCCGCGCCTGGCGGTGGTGCTGGGGCTGCGCTACTCATTTTTTCAGGCACTGGGGCCGCGCCAGGTCACGGAGTATCTGCCGGGCCTTTCGCGCAGCCAAAGCACCGCCACGGGCACCACCGACTATGCCGGTGGCCAGGTGCTGGCCAGCTATGGCGGCCCCGAATGGCGCCTGTCGGCCAAGTACGAGCTGACGGCCAACTCGTCGGTAAAGGCCAGCTACACCCGCACGCGCCAGTACATTCACCAGCTCACCAACACCACGGTAGTGTCGCCCACTGATAGCTGGAAGCTGAGCGATAAGTACATCCGCCCGCAGGTGGGCGACCAGTACGCGCTAGGCTACTACCACAATTTCAAGCAGAACACCGTCGAGTTTTCGGTGGAAGGCTACTACAAGCGCATCCACGACTTTTTGGACTATAAGAGCGGCGCGGTGCTGCTGCTCAACCCCAACCTCGAAACCGATGTGGTGAACGCCGAGGGCCGCGCCTACGGCGTGGAGGTGCTGCTGCGCAAAAACGTGGGCAAGATAAACGGCTGGCTGAGCTACACCTACGCCCGCTCGCTGGTGCAGGTAAACACGCCCACCGACGTGGTGAACGGCGGCAGCTGGTACCCCAGCAACTACGACAAGCCTCACGACGTGACGCTGGTGGGCAACTACCGCTTCTCGCGGCGCTTCAACGCGGCGCTCAATTTCAACTATAGCACGGGCCGGCCCATCACGCTGCCGCTGGCCAAGTACTACATCGACAATGCCTACCGCGTGTACTACTCGGACCGCAACGCTTACCGCGTGCCCGACTACTACCGCGTCGATTTGGCCGTCAACTTCGAGGGTAACCACAAAATCAAGAAGCTGGCCCACAGCTCCTGGACGCTGGCCGTGTACAACCTAACCGGACGGCGCAATCCGTATTCGGTTTATTTTCAGTCGCAAGGCGGGCAGATAAAAGGGTACCAGCTTTCGATATTCGGGCAGCCGATTCCGACTATTACTTACAATTTTAAGTTTTAGACTATGCGCCGCTTCCTTGCTTCTGTTTTGCGCTGGAGTGCGCCGGGCGGGCTGCTGCTAGCACTGGCGGCGTGCGTAGACCCGTATATGCCGCCTGTGCTGGATGCCAACGCCAACTACCTCGTAGTCGATGGCTTCCTCAACGGCAACGGGCGCACCCGCATCAGCCTCACGCGCACTACCAACACGGCCGCCACCAGCGCCCCGCCCCCCGAGCGGGGCGCCCGCCTCACCCTGGTCGACGATGCGGGCACGCGCTACCCCCTGACCGAAACCAGCCCCGGCCGCTACCGCTCCGACAGCCTGCTGCTCAGCCCCGCCCGCCAGTACCAGCTGCGCCTCACCACCAGCGCCGGCGTGGCCTACGCCTCCGACCTGGTGCCCCTCAAAATCACCCCGGCCATCGACCAGTGTCGCTGGCGCTTAGCTAATAATCAGGTGCAGCTGCTGCTTAGCACGCACGACGCTACTCAGGCATCGCGCTACTACCGCTGGGGGTTTGTCGAAACCTGGGAATTTCAGTCCGCCTTTGAGTCGGAGCTAGAATACCGAGGCGGCCGCCTCGACTATCGCATCACGCCTATCTATACCTGCTGGCGCACCGAGCGGCCTTCCGCTATCAGACAAGCTAGCACGGCCCAGCTTAGTCAGGATGCTATCACCGATTTACAGTTACTTAGCCTTGGCAGCCGCACCGAACGCTTCAAAATTCGCTACAGCGCACTGGTAAGTCAGTACACTGAAACCCCCGCTGAGTTTGCCTATTACGAACTACTCCGCAAGAATACGGAAGCTGTGGGCGGGGTCAATGACCCGCTGCCCACCCAGCTTTCCGGCAACGTGCACCGCCTCGACAACCCAGCCGAGCCCGTACTCGGCTTTGTAAGCGCGCACACCGTGCAGCAGCAGCGCCTATTTATCAATCGCCAGGATTTGCCGCTGCTCAATAATTTGGCCTACGATACGCCTTACCGCGACTGCACACTCAGCAAAGCCGTTGCTGGCTTAGATTTTAGCCGGCCAGATATCGTGGCTATTCGCCAAGACACGGCAGGCCTTCTTGTTTCTAGTGCTGCGTGCGCCGACTGCCGCTTGCGGGGCACCAATGTGAAACCTAGCTTTTGGTAGGCTTGCTCTAGCAGAGCGGCGCTACGGCATTACTACCTAACTTACCTTCTGCTCTTTTCCTATCTTCCTATTTATGCACGCCCGGTCTATCCTATTTCCCCGCCTTGCGGCGGCCCTTGCTTTGCTGGCACTGGCGGGCTGCGTCGAGCCCTATATGCCCGCCGTGGTCGACGCGCCTGCCAGCTACCTCGTGGTTGATGGATTTATCAATGGTAATGGCCGCACCCGCGTCAAGCTCAGCCGCACCACCAACGTAAATGCCACCGCTACGCCCCCTACCGAAAAAGGCGCCAAGCTTTTTATTCTCGACAATACGGGGGTGCGCTACGCCCTAACGGAACTCGGCAACGGTAGCTACCAGTCGGATAGTCTGGCCCTCAGCCCCACCCGCCAGTACCAGTTGCACATCACGAGTGCCCGCAATATTAGCTACGAGTCGGCCCTGGTGCCGCTCAAAATAACGCCACCCATCGACCAGCTCAAGTGGCGGCTCAACGCCAATCAGGTGCAGCTGCTGCTTAGCACGCACGACGCCACCCAGGCATCGCGCTACTACCGCTGGGGGTTTGTTGAAACGTGGGAATTCAACTCAGCCTACCAGTCTTACCTGGAGTACGACCGCCTGCGGAGGGCGATGAAACCCCGCACTACGCCCATCTACACCTGCTGGCACACCGAGCGACGCAACGCCATTAAGCAGCTAAGTACGGCGCAGCTTAGCCAGGATGCGCTGTTCGATGCTAACGTACTCGATTTATCGGCCAATTCTGAGCGCTTCAAAATCCGCTATAGCGTCTTGGTGAGCCAGTATGCCCAAACGCCCGAGGAGTTTGCGTACTACGAGCTGCTGCGCAAGAATACCGAGGCCGTAGGCGGGGTCAACGACCCGCTGCCCTCGCAGCTCACGGGCAACGTGCGCCGCGTTGACAATGCGACCGAGCCCGTGCTGGGTTTTATAGGGGCACACACCGTGCAGAGTACCCGGCTGTTCATCAATAACGCCGATTTACGATTGCCCACCGGCTGGCAGTTCAGCACTTATTACCAAAATTGCTCCCAGGGAGTTGAGTTGTTCTTTGACCCTATCACGCGCGCCAAAACCCTCAGCTATCCGCATACCCGCACGTACAGTGCGCCCGAAAACACCCCGATTGACATCGAAATGGACCCGGTACACGGCGACACGCTGGGCTACAGTGGCTCTACCACCGCCTGCGTAGACTGCCGCACCAACGGCAGCAATGCCAAACCCAGCTTCTGGTAAAAGTGCTCCGTCTCACTATTGCTCTGCCTCCTATTTTTTTACACCTGTTCTTGCCCGTGCGCCCGCCATTTCGTTTGTTTGCCTCCCAAGCGTGGAGTTTGTCATTCGCACTGGCTATAGCGGCCAGCCTGCCGGGCCGCGCCCAGGCTCCCGACTCAGCAGCTACCCTAAGCCGGCAGCTAGGCCGGTACCAGCGCCAAGCCCCGACCGAGCAGCTTTTTCTGCACCTCGACCGCCCCGCCTACGTGGCCGGCGAAACGCTGTGGCTCAAGGCTTACGCCGTGGATGGGACCTACCACCGGCCGCTAGCCATGAGCAAAGTGGCTTATGTAGAGGTGCTGGATGCCGCCCAGCAGCCCGTGGTGCAAGCCAAAATAGCGCTTGAGCGGGCCATGGGCCAAGGCTCGCTCGAACTACCCGCTGAGCTGGCTACCGGCCGCTACGTGGTGCGCGCTTATACTAACTGGATGAAAAATGCCGGGCCGGATTTCTATTTCCAATGCCCCATCACGGTTGTGAATACCAGTATGGCGGCCCCGGCCGCCACTACCACCGCTAAGCCCGGCCCCACTTACGAGGTGCAGTTTTTTGCCGAAGGCGGCCAACTGGTGCGTGGCCTGCCCGGCCGGGTAGCATTCAAAGTAACTGACCACCTGGGCCACAGCGTGGCCGCCACCGGCACCGTAGCCGATGCGGGCGGCGCTACCGTCACCACGTTTCAGACGCTAAAGTTTGGCCTGGGCAGCTTTTTGCTCACGCCGGCGGCGGCCGGCGCGGCCTACACCGCCACCGTGCGCCTGCCGGGCGGCGCGGTGCTCAGCCAGAAGCTGCCGGCCGTGGCCGAGCAGGGCTACAGCCTGCTCGTGGCCGATGACACCCCTACTCAACTTACTATATCCGTGCAGGCGCAGCTTGCGCAGCCCGCCGCGCCACTGCGCCTGCTGGCCCACACTGGCCACCAGGTAACCCTGGCCACCGAAGCTGTGCTGGCAGGTGGCCGCGCCACGTTCGTGGTCGACAAGCAGCGGCTGCGGCCGGGCATCACGCACCTCACGGTATTCAGCGGGCGGCAGCCGGTGGCCGAGCGGCTGTACTTCCGGCGGCCTGCGCATAGGCTGGCGGTGCGGAGCAGCGCCTCGGCGGCGGCGTATGGGCCGCGCAGCGCGGTGCGCCTGCAAGTGAGCGCCCCCCAGCCAGCCGCACTGTCGATGGCCGTGTACCGGCTCGATACGTTGTCGGCTACCGCGCCGGCCGACATTAGCAGCTACTTGCTGCTGGCTGCCGACCTGAAGGGCTTTATTGAGGATGCGGGCTATTACTTCCGCGATTCGAGCGCGGTGGCCCAGCAGGCCGCCGACAACCTGATGCTGACGCAGGGCTGGCGGCGCTTTCGGTGGCCCGAGGTACTAGCTGGGCAGGCGCCAGCCAGCACTTACGCGCCCGAGCTAAATGGCTATGTCCTGCAAGGGCGGGTGCGCCAGCCTACGGGCGCGCCCGCCGCGGGTGTGCCGGCTTATTTGTCGTTGCCGGGTCGCTCGTTCTGGTTTGGCACTGCCGTGAGCCACCCCGATGGGCTGGTGCAGTTTGAGCTGCCGCACACGTATGGGCTGCGCAAGCTGGTGCTCCAAACTAACTCGGTGCGCGACAGCACCTACCGCGTCGAGCTGGTGAGTCCCTTCACGGCGGGCGGAGGCGCGGCCGCGCCCGGCCTGCCGCCGCTATCGAGTCGCCTGGCCGCCGCGCTTGCCGAGCGCCATGTGCAGCTACAGGCGCAGCGCGTTTTTTCGGTGCCCCCGCGCTACCAGCCCACACCTACCGATACGGTGGCCTTTTATGGCCGCGCCGACGAGCGCTACCGCCTCGACGACTACACCCGCTTTCCCTCGCTGGAAGATGTGATGCGCGAGTACGTGCCCGGCGTGCTGGTGCGCAAGCGCAAGGACGGCTTCCACTTTATGGTCGTTGACCGTCCCCATCACCTCAACCTGCAGGAAAACCCGCTGACGCTGCTCGACGGCCTACCCGTATTCGACCTCGACCAGCTAATGGCCTTTGACCCGCTGAAAATCAATACCCTCGACGTAATGGCCAGCCGCTATTTTCTGGGGTCGCAGGTGTACGATGGCTTGGTTAGCTACCGCACCTACCAGGGCGATTTGGCCGGCTACCCACTCAGCACCCACGCCCTGCTCGAAGAGTACGAAACCCTGCAGGTACCACGCGAGTTTTACTCCCCGCGCTACGACAGCGAAGCCCAGCAGCGCAGCCGCCTGCCCGACCTGCGCAACCTACTCTACTGGAATCCCAGCGTCACTATTTTGGCCAACAAGCCCCAAACACTGGAGTTTTTCACCTCCGACCAGGCCGGCCGCTACCTCGTCGTGACGCAGGGCCTCACGCCTGATGGGCAGTTGGGCAGCACTAGCTTCTCGTTTGAAGTGAAGCCCTCGTTGTAGCGTTAGCGTTAGCTTGCGAGCGAGCGCAGCGAGCAGGGCGTAAGCAAACATCTGCCAACGTGGCTGCTCACTACGCTCGCTGGCAAGCTAAAGCTTACCCTACATCAGGCCGCCGCCAGCACTTCCGCATCGTTGTGCGCGGGCGAGTTCACCCGCGTCGTAATGGCGTATTCCTTCATTAGCGCCGCGTCGTACGGCACCAGCAACTGCTGGTGCTGCGCGGCGCTCAGGTCGTCGGCCAGCCAGGCGCGCTCGGCGTCGGGGCCGGGCAGGATGACGGGCATCCGGTTGTGCAGCTTGGCCATCAGCTCGTTGGGCTCAGTCGTGATGATGGTGAAAGTAGGATGCACCTCGCCCGAGGCTTTATCGACCCACTCATCCCAGAGCCCAGCGAAGGCAAAGGGCTCCTCGCTTTGCAGCAAAATGCGGTGCGGAATCTTGCCCCGCTCGGTAGCCTGCCATTCGTAGAATGAGTCGGCCAGCACTAGGCACCGCCGCCGCGCCAGCAGCTGTCGAAAACTCGGCTTTTCGGCTAGGGTTTCGGCGCGGGCATTGATGGGCTTGGGGCCCCCGGCCGGGTCGCGGCTCCACGAGGGCACCAGGCCCCAGGGCACGAGTTGAATCTGGCCGGGCGCGGCGTTGGTGATGATGGGCAGCGCCTGCGAAGGCGCGGCATTGTAGTTGGGCGCGGGGCTAGTCGCTTCTTTGGCATTAAAGCGCTTGGCAAGCGCCGGCGCGGGAGCAATTACTGTATATCGACCACACATGACCGCAGATTCAAACGGATTAAACGGATTTCGCAGATACGCCCGCTGCGCGGGCTGAATAAGCTGGCGTAGGCAGTTTACACGCTTCAGCTAAGCCGCACCTGTACTGGTAGTACGAAAAAAGCCGCCCGAAGGCGGCTTTTAAACAACAAAGCAGACTTGAACAGCGAGCAGTCAGCCAGCGAAGCTGGCGTATCTGCGTAATACGTTAAATCCATTTGAATCTGCGGTCATGAAGTAGCGGGCTACTTGTATAATTGCTCGTACTTGTATAATTGCTCGTAGTACTCCTTGGCCATGCGGCCGCTCTCAAACGTAGGCTCCACGTCTTTCATCGCCGCTTTGCGGATTTTGGTGAACTGCGCCGGCTTATCGTAGTAAAGCGCCACCGCTTTTTCGAGCACGTGGTAGAGCGTGTTGGCCTCGATGGTGTCCTTCTCCTGCTCGGGCAGCTTCTCGTCGGCGTGCTCGATGATGAAGCAGTTTTCGCCATCCTTGGCAAATTCCGGAATCCAGCCGTCGGCGATGCTCACGCTCACGCAGGCGTTCATGGCGGCGGTCATGCCGCTGGTGCCGCTGGCCTCGCGAGGGTAGCGTGGGGTGTTCAGCCACAGGTCGGAGCCTTTCTTGAGCTCGGCGCTCAGCCCTAGTTCGTAGCCAACCAGCACGGCGCAGCGCTTCAGGTCTTTGGTGGTTTTGATGATATTATTGAACGTATCAATCGCGCCGAAGTCCTTCGGGTAGGGCTTGCCGGCCCAGATAACCTGCACGGGGCGCTCGTCGTTAGTCACAAGCTTTTCGAACTTCTCGAAATCGCGTAAAATGAGGTCGGCGCGCTTGTAGCTGGCAAAGCGGCGCGCCCACACGATGGTCAGCACCTCGGGGTCGAGCAGCGTGCCGGTCTGGTCGGCCACGGTTTTGAAGAGCTCCTTTTTCAGCTCCTTCTTGCGGGCCAGCAGGGCGGTATCATCCTTGCCTTTGAGGGCGGCGGCCAGCTGCGGGTCGCGCCAATAGGTGCCGTTTTGGGCGTTGGTGATGGAGATGATGGGGCAAATGCCCTCGTAGTGGCCCCACATTTCGCGGGCCACGCCGCCGTGCACCTTGCTCACGCCGTTGGCCTTGCGGGCAAAGCGCAGGGCGGTGAGGGTGTAGTTGAGCGAGTCGCCGGCCACGCGGGCCACCTCGCGCACCTCCTGCTCAGGCACGCCGCAGAAGAACGACATCTTCTGGAGCAGCGCCATCGGGTGCTCCTCGTTGCCGGCCAGCTCGGGCGTGTGGGTGGTGAAAACCAGACGCTTCTGCACTTCGGCCAGGTTGCGGCCGTGCTTCTCATAGAGGTAAAACGCCAGCGGCAGGCCGTGGCCCTCGTTAAGGTGATACACGTCGGTTTGGCGGCCCAGCACGTCGAGCAGCTTGCCGCCGCCGATGCCTAGCAGCATGCTTTGGGCCACGCGGGCCGCCGTGTCGGGGTCGTAGAGGTGGTGCGAAATAGTGCGCGAAATGAAGTCATTCTCCTCAATATCAGTGGTGAGGAAGAACATGGGCGCCGTGCCAAACGTCTCGGGCGCCAGGTAATACGCCTTCACGTGCACCTCGGCCTCGTGGATAATGATGGGGAACACGAGGCCAGTGTCTTCGAGAAACGAGTAGTTTTTCTCGATAAAGGCGGCTTTCATGCTCTGGTCGGCGTCGCGCACCTGGTCGTAGTAGCCGTAGGTCCACAAGATGCCGATGCCGATGAGGTTTTGCTTGAGCTCGTAGGCCGAGCGCATGTGCGAGCCAGCCAAAAAGCCGAGGCCACCCGAGTAGCTTTTGAGGGCTTGGTCGAGAGCAAACTCCATCGAGAAGTACGCCACGGGCGTTTTATACTTGGCGGCCGGCGCGGGGGCCTTAAATTGAAATGCCATGCGAAAAGAAAATGACAGGTAGGAGCCTGCCGGTTAGAGGTGTGGAACGGTGCAAAGGAAAGCCGGGAAAAAGCTTTTGCGCCTACGTATAGATTGAGTTTGGCGACGCAAGTACGGGCAAAAATGGTTTTCCGAAAACGATTCCGAAGCCGCTTGCCGTACTTTGTCGGGCGTTATCTTTTTGCTTCTTTCCCTACCCTATGTCCTCATTTTCTTCCCTGCTGCGCACGGCGGCCCTAGCGGCCGGCCTGCTGCCCACCCTGGTGCTGGCCGGCGTGCCGGCCCCCGGCCCGGCCGCCGCTACCGCCCGCCCCGCCGTCAAAGCCAGCCCCATCACCCGCATCGACCCCACCAACTGGTTTGTGGGCATGAAAAACCCCCAAGTGCAGCTGCTGGTGAACGCGCCCGGCATCGCCGCCAGCCAGGTGAGCCTGGCCACCTACCCCGGCGTCACGCTCGACGGCTTTCAGAAGCTCGAAAGCCCGAACTACCTGCTGGTGAACCTCACCATCAGCCCGCAGGCGCAGCCCGGCCAGCTCAAATTGCAGTTTAAGGGGGCCAAAAGCTTTACCTACAACTACGAGCTGCGCCCCCGCAACCAGGACCCGGCGCGGGTGCAGGGCCTCACGCAGGCCGATTTTATTTACTTCCTGATGCCCGACCGGTTCTCGAACGGCAACCCCAAAAACGACATCGTGAAGGGCACCCGCGCCCCGCGCATGAGCCGCGACTCGATGTACGCCCGCCACGGCGGCGACCTCCAGGGCATCACAAACCACTTCGGCTACCTCAAGCAGCTGGGCGT
>JAKONR010000010.1 GCA_022701825.1 Hymenobacteraceae bacterium
GGGCCAGCCCGCAGATGAGCGTCTGGCCATACAGGTCTTTGTAGGGCTCAAACTCCGAGTTATCGACCAGCCGGTTGATGATGTCCATCATGTCGTAGGGCTTGGCGCGGTCGGCGGGCAGCTGGCCGTACAGCTCCTTGGGGTCGAGCTGGGGCGCGGCGGGCGCGGCGCGGCTAAAGCCGGCCGAGGGCTGCGCGCCCAGCTTGTCGAAGATGTTGCGGATGTGGTCGAGCGCCTCCTCGTCGGTGTCGAACTTATAGTCCGTCACGCCCGACACCTCGGAGTGCATGGCCGCGCCGCCGAGCGCCTCATTGTCAATGGTTTCGCCGATGGCCGACTTCACCAGGTACGAGCCGGCCAAGAACACCGAGCCGGTGCCGCTCACTATCATGGCCTCGTCGCTCATGATGGGCAGATAAGCCCCGCCCGCCACGCACGGCCCCATAATGGCCGAAATCTGCACGATGCCCATCGAAGACATCACGGCGTTGTTGCGGAAGATGCGCCCAAAATGCTCCTTATCGGGGAAAATCTCGTCCTGCATGGGCAGGTACACGCCCGCCGAATCGACGAGGTAGATGATGGGCAGCTTGTTTTCGATGCTGATTTCCTGGGCGCGCAAATTCTTTTTGGCGGTGATGGGAAACCACGCGCCGGCCTTCACGGTGGCGTCGTTGGCGACTACCACGCACTGCCGACCCTGCACGTAGCCCATCACGACTACCACGCCGCCGCTGGGGCAGCCGCCTTCGTCGGCGTACATGCCCTCGCCGGCGAAAGCACCTATTTCGACCTGGGCTGCGCCCTTGTCCAGCAAATAGTTGATGCGCTCGCGGGCGGTGAGCTTGCCTTTGGCTTTGTGGGCGGCAATGCGCTTTTCGCCGCCGCCGAGGGCTACTTTCTCTAGCTTTTTGCGCAGCTGGTAGGTGAGCTGCTGGATGTGGTCTTCGTTGCGGTTGAACTCGACGTCCATAAGTTGGGTGGGAATGGGAGAATAGTTGCGCGGACTTTGTAGTCCGCGTTTCGGCTACCTGCCAACGGACGCGGACTACAAAGTCCGCGCAACTGGCAACGCTACAAAAAAACCCGCTCCTTACGGAGCGGGCTTCAAAATTAGCGCGGCGGGGCCGACCTTACGGCCGCACGGCGCTCACCTTTTTCACTTCGACTTTCTTGGTGCCGTCGGGCTCAACAGTGGTTTCCTTTTTGGTTTTATCCTTGCCGCCTCCGAATACCGAAAAATGCACGTAGCGCTTGGGATTTTCCTTCATGTCGGAAATCAGCGCGTTGGAGCTGGCGGCCGTGGCGTTCAGGTTATTGTAGAGCAGCGTGTCGTTGATGAGCTTACCGAGCGAGCCTTTTTTGTCGTTGAGGGCGGTGCTTACCCCTTTCAGCGAGGTTTGGGCTTCGGCCATCGTGGCATTCAGGTTGCGCATGGTCGGGCCGATGGGAGCCGACTTGAGCGAATCGGACAGCTGCGTAAAATTATTGGCGATGCGGTCGAGCTTGCTGGTGCTTTTGTTGAGCGCGGCGCTCATCTGGGCCAGGTTGCGGGTAATCTGGTTGATGTTGGCTTGGTTGGCGGCAATGAGGCGCTGCAAAGCTTCGGTGCTTTGGCGAGCGCCCACCAGCGTGCCCTGGATGTTGGTTTGGGCATCCTTGTTGAGGAAGCTGTTGAGGTGCGACAGCGTCGAGTTCACCGTATCGAGCAGCACCGTGGCGCGGGCCTGCACTACGTCGGTGAGGCTCACGGCGGTAGTCGTTTTCAGCGTTTCGCCGCCGCTAAACTTCTTGGAATCAGCCCCCAACACCAAAGTAATGGTCTTTGAGCCGAGCAGCGAGCCGCTAAGACCAGCCTTGGTCGAGTCGCCTACCGTCACGCCCTTTTCCAGCTCCAGCGACGCCTTGATGGAATTGTTGCTTTCTGGCTGCAACTCCAGGTTTTTGACCTGGCCCACCTTGATGCCGTTGAGGATAACCGGCGCGCCCACGTTGAGACCATCTACCTTGGGGTACACGGCGTAGTAAGTGCGGTCGGACGAAAGTAAATTGCTGCCGCGCAAGAAGTTGAATCCTATTGCCAGGGCTACCAGTGC
This sequence comes from Hymenobacteraceae bacterium, assembly GCA_022701825.1. GTDB lineage: Bacteria > Bacteroidota > Bacteroidia > Cytophagales > Hymenobacteraceae > Hymenobacter. The sequence goes on from JAKONR010000010.1 coordinate 2,097, forward strand.
TACTACGGCCAGTAGGCCGACTTTAATTTCTTTAGACACAGTATTTGCAGATTAGAGCTGAGTTATTCCGAGCTGTGATGGGAGGTAGCGGCGACCCACGCTCGTGCATGAAGGCTGCCTGATGCCTCCTAACGTAAACGCTGCCTAGATGTTTAGCTCGCGGCTAAGCTGCGCGCTGCCCTACTCGCCCCGCGTGCCCTCCAGCTCCTGCTTGTACTGCCGAAAAGCGTGGTAAATACCGCCCGCAATGGCCTGCTGCCCGGCCTTGGTGTCGAGGTACTGCTCCTCATTGCGGTCGGTGAGAAAGCCTGACTCGACCAGCACCGAGGGCATCGTGCTCTTCCAGAGCACGATAAAGCCCGCCTGCTTCACACCGCGCGAGCTGCGGCCCACGCTACTCCTGAACTGCTTGTCGATGCGCTGGGCCAGGCGCAGCGAGTTGGTGATGTAGGCGCTTTGGAACAGCGAAAACAGGATGTTGCCCTGCGGCGAGTTGGGGTTGAAGCCGTCGTAGCGGCGCTGGTAATCCTTTTCTTGGAGAATAACCGAGTTCTCGCGCTTGGCTACGCCAAGGTTAGCTTCGGTTTTGTGCGGGCCCATGCACCACACCTCGGTGCCGTGCGAGCCCTTGGGGCCGGCATTGCAGTGCACCGAAATAAAAAGGTCGGCGTGGTTGCGGTTGGCGATGTGCGCCCGCTCGTCGAGCTCGATAAACACGTCCGTTTTGCGGGTGTAGATGATGCGCACGTCGGGGTTGCCTTCCTTGATGCGGCGGCCCAAATCCAGGATAATGGCCAGCGCCACGTCGGCCTCGCGGGCCGAGGCACCGGCGCAGCCCCGGTCTTTGCCGCCGTGGCCGGCGTCGAGCACCACCGTGCGCAGGCGGTAGCGGTCGGTTTCGGCGGGGCTATCGGCTTCGAGCTGCTGGCTGTCAGCTTTTTGCTCGGCGTGGGGCTTAGGCATAGCCTGCCGGGTTTCAGCCTGCGAGGGCTTTTTTTCTGGGGTAGAAAAAAAGCTAACAGCTAACAGCCAAAAGCTAACAGCTAGGGAAGCAATAATCCGCACGTCGTTCGTTTTGAGGAAAAGGAGGCACCGGGGAAGCCTCCGCAGCAGGTTGGCTGCCTGTTATCTTTGTTTGTCCGATGCCCCAAAAGTAATTCGCCCGGCGCTACCGTCCACTTTGCTGTCTTCTGTCTTTCTTCCGGTTG
>JAKONR010000015.1 GCA_022701825.1 Hymenobacteraceae bacterium
CGTGAGCAAGCAGGTAAAGGCACTGGAGGAGCACTACCAGACGGGCCTTTTCGAGCGCCTGGGGGGTAGCGTGCAGCTTACGCCAGCCGGGCAAAAGCTTTACCAAAAGCTCTTGCAAGCCAAGCAGCTCCAGCAAGAGCTGCAACAGGAAATGAGCGAGCTTAGCCCCGGCTTTGCGCCGGCCGTGCATTTGCTCATCGGGGCCAGCACCACCATCTCGCTCTACGTGCTGCCGCCGGTGGTAGCGGCCTACTTGCAGCAGCACCCGCAGCACCAGCTCAGCCTCAAAAACCGCAACAGCGACAACATCCTCAAGGCGCTGCTAGAGCACGAGATTGAGCTCGGCATCATTGAGGGCATTCATAAAGTGAGCCGCGTGACCTACACGCCGCTGCTCACCGATGAAGTAGTGGCCGTGTGCGCGGCCACCAACCCGCTGGCCGGCCGCGAGCTGGCCGTGGCCGACTTGCTCAACATCCCGCTGGCGCTGCGCGAAGCGGGCTCGGGCACGCTGGCCGTGCTCGAAGAGGCGCTGGCCGCGCAGGGCATCAAGCTGGCCGCCCTGCCGGTGCGGGTGCGCCTGGGCGGCACCGAAGCCCTCAAAAATTTCGTGCGCATCGAGGCTACTTGCCTGGCCTTTTTGCCGCGCCAAGCCGTACTGAAAGAATTAGCGACAGGTGAATTGAAAGAAGTAAAAATCAACGATTTATCGCTGTTCCGGCAATTTAATTTTATTCAGCGCAAGGGCACCGAAAACAACGGCCCGTACCGCGATTTTCTGCGGTTCACCCAGCGCTACTATTCCAACAAGGAATAGGCTATGCGAAAACTCCATTTCGCCAGGGCATAGGGGCGCGTATAGGGCCACCAGAACTTTGCCCTATGAACCTGACCGTCGCCCCGTCGCTTTCGCGCATCCATAGCCTGCACTGCGCCCGCTGCCACACGCCCTACTCGCCTTTCGAACTGCAAAGCGTGTCGGCCTGCTGCCAGCAGCCCCTGGTGGCCGACTACGACCTGCACTACCCGCCCACGCCCGCCGAGGCCATCGACCAGGCCGACAGCTCGATGTGGCGCTACGGCACGCTGCTGCCGCTGCTATCGGAGGCCAACAAAGTGACCCTGGGCGAAGGCCTGACGCCGCTGCTGGCCCTGCCGCGCCTGGGAGGCAACTATGGCTTTAGCGCGCTCACGCTCAAGGATGAAGGCCAAAACCCCACCGGCTCCTTCAAAGCGCGCGGCTTGAGTATGGCTATTTCTAAGGCCAAAGAGCTGGGTATCAGTGGCTGTATTATCCCCACGGCCGGCAATGCGGGCGTGGCGATGGCCGCCTACTGCGCCCGCGGCGGCCTGCGCGCCACCGTGGTGATGCCGCGCCACACGCCCGAGGCGTTTAAGGAGGAGTGCTACTGGTATGGCGCGCAGGTCGAGCTGGTCGATGGCCTCATCAACGACTGCGCCGCCCGCGTGCGCCAGCTCAACGCCGGGGGCGACTTGCTCGATATCTCAACGCTGAAAGAGCCCTACCGCCTCGAAGGCAAAAAGACGATGGGCTACGAAATAGCCGAGCAACTGGGCTGGCAGCTGCCCGACGTGCTGCTGTACCCCGCCGGCGGTGGCACGGGCCTCATCGGTATCTGGAAGGCTTTTCAGGAAATGAAAGGCATGGGCTGGCTAGCGCCCGAAACGGCCCTGCCGCGCATGGTAGCCGTGCAGGCCGAAAACTGCCGCCCGCTCTACGATACGTATTTCGGCCATCAGGCCAACTGCCTGAGCTACAACGGTCGCCCCACGCTCGCCAACGGCCTGGCCGTGCCCCGCCCCCTCGGCGAGCCCCTGATGCTGGACGTGCTCCGCGAGTCGCGGGGCACGGTCGTGAGCATCAGCGAGGAAGCCATGCTGGAAGGTATGCGCGAGCTAGGCCAGCAGGAAGGCCTATTCGTGGCCCCCGAGGGCGCGGCCGTGTGGATGGCCGCCCGCCAGCTACTCGCCACCGGCTGGCTGCGCGCCGACGAGCGCATTCTGCTCCTGAATACCGGCAGCGGCCAGAAGTACATGAGCAACGTAGCCGGCCGCGCCTGGGCGTAGGGTTCAATTATCAGTTATCAGTTAACAATTATCAGCAAAAGAACGCCTTGCTTACTTGGGGTTGCTTTTCTGATAATTGTTAACTGATAATTGATAATTGACAGTTGACCTTTGCCGGCCCATGCGCATCCTGCACGTCCTTTCCGCTAATTTCTTTGCCGGCTCAGTGGCCTACGCCGTGGCCCTGGCCGAGGCGCACCGCCAGCAGGGCCACCAGGTGTGGCTGGCCTCCGATGCGGCCACGCTGCCCACGGCGGCCACGGTGGTACAGCTGCCCATCAGCCAGCGCAAATACAAGCAGCGCTGGCGCAATATTCAGGCGCTGCGCCAGCTGATAAAAGAACACGAAATCGACGTGGTGCACGCCCACTCGCGGGCGGCGAGCTGGGTAAGCTACTTCGCCGTGCGCGGCCTAATGGTGCCGCTGGTAAGCACGGTGCACGGGCGGCAGCACATGCACGCATCCACTTCGCTGTTTGATATTTACGGAGATAAAGTTATCGCCATTTGCGGCAATTTGGCCGAGCACCTGCGCGAGGAAGTGAAGATGGAGCCGGGCAAAATCGCGGTGGTGCCCAATGGGGTGGCATTTGCGGACGGAGAAACCTCACCCCCCCAGCCCCCCTCTCCAAAAAAGAGGGGGGAGCCTGACGTAAGCAAACCTAATTCTGCGGTCGGCTCCCCCTCTTTTTTGGAGAGGGGGCCGGGGGGTGAGGTGAGCGCCCGTATGGCCTTCATCGGCCGCTTCAACGGCCCCAAAGGCGAGCGGGCGGTCGCGCTTTTCGAGCACGTCTTCCCACCGCTGCTGCGCGAGTTTGCGGCGCTGCGGGTGGCGCTCATCGGCGGCGAGCTAGACCACTTGCCGGTCGCTGGCAAAACGGCCCTGGCCGTGCTGCAAGCTGAGTTTGGCGAGCGTATCGAGGTTGTGGGCTTTACCACCGACGTGCCCAGCTGGCTCCTCAAAACCGACCTCATCATCGGCGCGGGCCGCGTGGCCATCGAGGGGCTGGGGGCGGGCCGCGCCGTGTTGGCGCTGGGTGAGGCCTGCTACGCCGGCCGCGTCACGGAAGCAACGTATGCCACCGCCGCAGCTTCTAATTTCGGCGATATTCTGGCGCGGCAGGGCGCGGAGGCCGTCGATTGGCAGCTGGTGCTGCGCGAGGCGCGGGCTTTCTGGCGGCAGCCGGGGCGGGCGCCCGCCGCCTTGCAGCAGCGCGTGCGCGCCGATTATGACCTGGCCGCCATCGCGGCGCGGGTGCTGGCAGTGTACGAGTCGGCGCGCATGAAAAAAGCGGTGCCGGATTTTATGCCGGTGCTCATGTACCACAAGATTCCCGACGCGCCGCTGGCCAGCAAGCACCAGATTTTTGTCACGAAGGACAATTTTGCCAAGCATTTGGCTTATTTCAAAAGCCACCATTTCACCCCGATAACCTTTCTTGATTACCAAGATTTTGCCAGCGGCCGGCGCTCGCTGGCCGAGTTTCCGCGCCGGCCCATTATTCTGACTTTCGACGACGGCTACACCGACAACTACACCAATCTGCTGCCCCTGATGCAGCAGTACGGCTACCGGGGCGTGCTCTACTTGCTCGGCGATTTTGACATTCGCTATAACCAGTGGGATGCCGATTTCGACCCCACCGAGCCGCGCGCCGACATTATGGACCGTGCCCAAAAGCAGGCTTTTGTGGCTGCGGGCTGGGAAATCGGGGCGCACACCATGAGCCACGCCAAGCTGCCCGAGCTACCCGCCGCCGAGGCCCTGGCCGAAATGCGCCAGAGCAAAGCTTCTTTAGAAGAAGCGCTGAATACCGAAGTTATTTCCTTCGCCTACCCCTACGGCGCGCTCGATGAAGGGGTGAAGGCGCTGGCCCAAAAAGCCGGCTTTACCTACGCCGTGGCTACCGACACCGGCGGCCTACACCTCGAAGACGACCGGATGCAAATTTTCCGCATCAATATGTTTCCGCACGAAACGCCCGGCAGCCTCTTCAAAAAAACCGCCACCTGGTACCGCAAATACTACCGCTGGAAGCGCGGGAAGTAGCGCTGTCCTTGCGCGCGCAGCCAAACAAGAACAGCGCTACTTCCCGCGCTTAGCGCAGCGCGAAAACCCAGGTGTAGGCCAACGTGCCGAATAAAAAGGCCAGGAACAAAAGCTTTTCCAGGCCGCCGCCCAGGCCCGTTAGCTCCAGCGCCACGCTGAGCACGCCGCAGGTGGCCAGCGCCCAGCCGGCCCAGCGCGAGCGCGCCTGCTGCGTGGGGCTGTAGCCCAGCCGCTCGGTGCCCACCAGCGGAAACAGCAGCCCCAGGGCCACGATGCAAAGGCTGGCTAACCCCGCTACCTGGGGCAGGGCAAAGGCCGCGCCGCCCGCCACCGCCGCCACCCCGAGCAAGGCCAAAAAGTGGTTGGAATGCCGCCGCTGTGCCTCGCTGAGGGCGTAGCGCCCGTAGCGATTGAAGCGCAGCAGCGACTCGAACAGCACATCGCTAAACCAGCTGAAATACGCAAAGGCCAGGTACAGCGGCAGCAGCGGCCGCACGAAGCGCGCCACCACCCACGCCCCCAAAAACAGCCCCCGGCGCAGGCCCGCATCAAGCGAATTGGCCCAGTAGATAAACCGCATAAACGTGCGGTAAATCCAGTAGCGCGCCTTGAGCGCCTCCACTAGCCCAGCGCGGGCGTACTCCGACTCGGGGTTGAGGCGCAGGGCTTCCTGGAAGTGGCCCAGGGCCTCCTGCGAGCGGTTGGTTTCGAGGGCTACCCAGCCGGCCTGGGCCTGAATGCTGCTGCTTTCGGCGCCGTAGCCCAGCGCCTCGCGGGCCGACTGCGCGGCCTCGGCGCTGCGGCCCTGGCGGGCCAGGGCGCGGGCTTGCAGGCTGTGCAGGCCGGCGTGCTCGGCGTCGAAGGTGAGGCCGGTGCTGGTGGCTTGCAGGGCGGCCTGCCACTG
>JAKONR010000016.1 GCA_022701825.1 Hymenobacteraceae bacterium
TGGTCGCCCTCGTGGTCGTACTTGCCCAGCCATTTCAGCTCGGGGTCCTGCCCGCGGTGGATGATGGGGTTTTTGTCGAGCTGGTGCGTCAAGTGGCCGTGGACTTTGGGGTTGAGCTGCTCGGCCCCGGCCTCGGTTTCGGAGGGGATATAAGGGCGCTTGTCCTGGTGGACGTAGGCGGTGGGGTCGGCGGCGGGCGGGGTTTGTTTTTTGGGCATGACAGCTTGCGCGAACTACTAGCGTTCGTCATGCTGAGCGGAGCGCAGCGCAGTCGAAGCATCTCTACCGTTTCGTTGCCGACGATGGAGTTAGTTCACCGGTAGAGATGCTTCGACTGCGCTGCGCTCCGCTCAGCATGACGGAATTATTTAAGGCTGATTTATAAATTCTTAATCTTCTCCACCAAGTGGTTGCGCGTGAAGCGGATATCCTCGCTGATTTCGATGAAAGCCCACGGCTCATCCACTGGCAGCCCTAGGGCCGCTAGGTCGCCGTTCACGGCGGGCAGCCAGTATTTTTCGGTGTAGAGCTTCTTGGCCTGCTTGTCCTTGTTCATGCCCGTAACCTCGATAATGAGGTTCACGACCTGCCCGCCGGGCGTGCGCACGCGAGCCACGAAATCGGGTAGGTAGTCGTGCTTGCGGCCCTCGCGCAGGTAGGGGATTTTGAAGTCTAGAAACGCGTTTTTGACGTAGCAAATGACCTCGGGCAGGTCTTCGAGCACCTTGGCGCAGATTTGCTCCCAGCTTTCGGTGTCGGCTACCACGTAGTCGACGTGGCTTTTGATGGTGGCAAATACTGGCCGCGTGGTTTGGCCGTGCACAAAGCGCGTGCTGCCGCGCGGGTTGTAGTAGTTGGGCACCGGCCGGATGCGGCGCTCCGCGGCCGGCGCGCCCACCGTGATGGCCTCCGCGATGTGGCTGGCCACGGCCTGCGCATCCCAGTACTTGACTAGGCGCTTAAAGGCGGGGTCGGTTTGGTGCACCAGCGTCAGGCACTCGTCGTACCACTGCGCCACGATGCGGCGCACCGGCCCGAAATACTCCATTTTGGGCTCGTGGTTGACGTCGGAAAAGTGGTAGCGCATGACCTCGCGGGCCACGTAGTACACCACCTCGTTGTCGCGCAGCTGCTCGTGGGCTTGCAGGCGCAGGTCTTCGGTAGCGCCCGAAAAGGCCGAGGCCAGCTCCGTGTGAGTCGGAATTTTGGAGAAGTCCAGCTCAAACTTGCCCACCGCCGCGAAGTCGGGCACCAGCGTGCCCGCGCCCAATTCTTCGCGGTAGCCCAGCAGGTTGGGAAAGCTGATTTCCAGCGCGCCGCGCGCCGCCAGCGCCCGGATGGGCGTAATGTCCTCGCCGCCCGCGCCGCCGCTGCCACCCTTGCCCCGCTCAAACGCCTTGAACGGAATGCCCACGATGCGCGCGTACTCGGGCGGAAACTTGTAGGCTACGATGCGGGCCTTGTCGGCCTTGGTAGCGCCCGTAACCGGCTCGCCCTGTTTATCATAGCCCACCAGCTCGTAGTGGCGGCGGCGCAGGGCACGGCCCGCCACCTGCTCGCACAGCAGCTGCGAGCCGAAGGCCCGCAGGCCCATGATGTGGGTTACGGTGTTGGCGTCCCAGCCCTCGGTGAGCATGCTCACGCTCACCACGCAGCGGATGTGCGCGCCCAGCGTGCCAGGGCGGCCCACGGTGTTCACCACCTCGCGCAGCAGGGCGGCATCGGTGAGGTCGTCGGCCGAGCGGTCGGGGTAGAGGCGGCGGTACTCGCGCCGAAGCTGCTCGATTTCGTCCTTGAACACCCGTCGAAATTCCTCGTCCACCTGCCCGCTGTTTTCGAGCGCGTCGGAGTCGATGAGCAGGGTGGGTGGGCGGTGGTGCGGGGTTTTGTCGGGCCGGTAGTTGGAGAAAATCTCGTGGTGGCCCAGCGCTACCTGGTGGCCGTGCTTGGGGTCGTGGTATTCATAGCCCGCAATGTGCTTGTACACCTCCTTCGACACGCCGGTGTTGTTGCACACTACTATCAGCACGGGCGGCGTGCTCAGCAGCTCGGGGCGGCGCTCGCCGCGCTCGCGCACGCCTAGGTCATATTCTTCATAATGCGCCACTAGCTGGTCGAGCGCCGCCGTGAGCAGCTGCGGCAAATCGGGCTTTTTCTCGACATAGGCCGCGCCTTTTTCCTTGCGCTCGGTGACCTTGCCCATCTTGGGCAGGTGCTCTTTCACATGCTCGTAGAGGTTGCGCAGCACCGGCATGTCGAGCTGCTGCGTGTCGTCCTTTTCGGGCAGGTAGGGAATCTTAACCAGCCCGCTCTCGATGGCTTCGACCAGCCCAAAATCGGTTACTATCCACGGAAACAGCGTGTACGCCTTGTGGCCCGAGCCTTGCAAATAGTACGGCGTGGCCGACAAGTCATACACCGCCGTGAGTTGGTAGCGCTGCGCCAGCTCGCGCAGGCCGCTGAACCATACGGCGGCGCGGGCGTTTTCGTCGGGACTGGTTTCGTCGCCGTCAGCGAGCTTCTTTTTGCGGCCGGGCGCAGCCTGCGGCAAGTAGCAGTGGTGGGCCTCGTCGTTGAGCACAAGCAGGCGGCTGCCGGGCCGGAAGCCGCTCAGCAAGCGCTTGAAAACCTGCGTGTAATCTTCGTATTCCTCCTGCTTTTTGCCATCGGCCCCGATTTTGCCGTCGAACGCGCCACGCTTGTTGCCTTGTAGCGTGCGCGGCTCAAACTGGTGGTAGTTGGCAATGGCCAGCTTGGCGTTCAAGCCCTCCAATACGTCTTCGTACTGCACGGGCACCAGCTTGCGCTGGTGGTAGTAGTCCTGGGCGTAGTTGCGGTCGGCGGTGGTGTCGGCGCGCAGCACGCCCAGCCGGTCGCGGATGGTGACGCCGGGCGCCACCAGCAGGAAGTAGTCGGCAAAGCGCACGTCTTGCCGGTACTGCTGGCGGTTGAGGTAGTGATAAAGGATGAGCGCGGCCATGACCACCGTTTTGCCGGTGCCGGTGGCCATCTTGAAGGCGATGCGCGGCAGCTGGTCGGCCGCTTGCGCCGACACCGACTGCTGCCCCGCCCGCAGCTCGTTGAGGATGTGCGTGCCGGCGTTGGAGCGGCCGGCCACTTCATTGAGCCAGATGGCGGTTTCCACGGCTTCGCGCTGCGCGAAAAACAGCTTCTTCACCGGCGAGTCGTCGCGGTCGGGAAACCAGTAGGCCAGCAGCTCGCGCGTGACGCGGGTGGCCTCGGGATAGCCGGCCGCCCGCCACTGGCCCACCTCGCGCCGCACCAGGTTGATGAGGTGGGTGCCGTAGCTGGCGGCCGCCTCGTTGAAGGCAAACACGTCTTTTTGGCCGGTGTGCTTGCCGGGCATCACCTGCACCTCGGGCACAAATAGCCGCCGGCCCGTCTCTACGGTGCCGTAGTCGAGGTTGCCCTGCTGGTCGGTGGCGTAGTGGCGGGCGGGCTCCTGGTAGGGGTTGTTCAGGATGGGATTGTCGGGCAGCCGGGCGGGGGCGGCATCTGCGGCAGGACCGGGCATAGAAAAAGCTTTTGAGACAAATATGATACATAAATGTCTCAAAAGCTTCTCGTTTGTATCGAATAAGGAAAGAAAATAGGAGATAAGCTGAGGCAAAAACGGCTCAATTTTGTCTCACTCCCATTTGTTTTCCTTATGGCCAAGCAGCACCGCGGCGAAGTCGTGAAAGAGGCCGTGCTCAAGAGCGGCGTCAAAATCACCAAGCTCTACCAGGAGTTGGGCATCAGCCGGCCCACGCTCTACCGACGTTTTGAGGAGCCCAACCTGGCGTTCGAGTTTATCGAGCAGGTGGGCACGCTCATCCGGCACGATTTCGCGCAGGACTTTCGCGAGCTACTGCCGCCCGCCGGCAGCGCCGTGGCCGAGCCCGCCGCCAGCTACCAGCTCGACTCGCTCGACGACTGCAAAAACAAGCTCCTGCACGTGTACGGGCTCTACACCGAGCTACAGGAGAAGTACGCCGCCTTGCTCGCCGAGCGCGGCAAATAGCGTGTAAAACGGAGTGGCACTCCGTTTGGCGTCAGGGTATTATCCGCACGCGGAAACGGAGTGCCACTCCGTTTTACATCCTTCCAGCTATGAATTTCTACGTCGGCGTTACGGACTACAACTGGTTTGATTTTCTGCGCCAGGAGCCGCGCGAGGACATCAACTTCTGGAAGCCGCTGGGCGGCGGCACCAAATTTGGGGCTGTTCCGAGCGGTGCGCCCTTCCTGCTCAAGCTCAAAAAGCCGTATCACTGCATTGCGGGCGTGGGCTTTTTTACGAATCAAATTGACCTGCCCATTTCGATGGCCTGGGACATGTTTGGCCCGCGCAATGGCTTCGGCGATTACCAGGATTTTGCCCAGGCTATCCGAAAATACCGCGCCGCCAACGGCAAGCCGCCCGAAGTCAACCCGCTCATTAGCTGCCTGGTACTGACCGCGCCCATTTTCTTCCGCAAGCCCGACTGGATACCCGCGCCCGAAAGCTGGGGCAATTCTATCGTGACCGGCAAGGTCTACGATACCAAGGAGACCGTGGGCGCGCAGCTGTGGGCCGCCGTGAGTGCCACCCGGCTGCGCTACCAGCAAGATGCCTTTGCCTATGAGCTAGCCACCGACGCGGTGGCGCTGGAGTCGCCGGGTATCTACCGCGAGGCGCTCACCAAGGTGCGCGTGGGCCAAGGCGCGTTTCGGGCGCTCGTGACGCAGGCGTATGAAAAGAAGTGCGCCATCTCGGGCGAGAAAACGCTGCCCGTGCTGGAGGCGGCGCACATCCAGCCCTTTTCGCAGGCCGGCCCCAACTCGGTGGGCAACGGCCTGCTACTGCGCTCCGACCTGCACAAGCTGTTTGATAAGCACTACATCACGATTGATGCCGACGATAAGGCAGTGCTTATCAGCTCGCGCATCAAGGAAGAGTTTCAAAATGGCAAAGAATATTACCGCTTCCACGGCGCGCCGCTGCAAGTGCTACCCAAGGTGCTGGCCGACCAGCCGGCCCGGCAGTATTTGCAGTACCACAATGGGCTGTTTATGCCCTGAGCGAAGCCGAATTATAATTTAGAATAGACGCATTTGGCAGTGCTGCTACCTTTGCGGCCCTTTCCACCCTTTTCTGCTAAGCTCCCATGCCTGCCCTTCCCCGCCTGCGCCAGCTGCGCCGCGACAAAACCCTTTTCGGCCTGGCCATGAACGCCACCCGCCTGCACCTGGAAGAGCACGACCGCCTGGCCCAGCAGCCCGAGCTGCGCGACGCGCCCGACGATACCATGCAACTCATTCAGTACAGCATCGACCAATGGGCCGGCCTGGCCACGGGCTACGTCATCCGCAAGTACCACTGCCCCGCCCCGCAGGCCATGCAACTGCTCGGCGAGTTGCTGGCCGACATCCGGGCCGGCGTGCCGGTACAAGAGCTGCGGCAGGTGCCGTTTGAGGTGGCGCTACGGCTGCCGCCCGAGCTGCTGGCCCAGCAGCAGCAAACGCAACCAGCTGCTGAGTAGGCTCGCTTCGTAATAGAAAAAGCGCTGTGCCACATTGGGTCACAGCGCTTTTTCTATTACGAAGCGAGCTATCGGTTTCGGGCTAAGCGCCCAGCCGCGCCAGCGCCTCGGGCGGCGTGAGTACCGGCAGCGCTCCAGCCGCAAAGCCCTTGGGGTCTCGCGTCACGATGGCTTCAATGGCGGATTCGGATGCTAGTACTGCAGCCTCTGCCTCAGCTGCTGCTGCAAAATATTGCAGCGCATCTTCAAAATCGGCGAAAGAGGAACGCAAGGCATCATTTACGTTGCGTGAATCGACTGCGATGATAGTGACGATGTCGGCAATGTCCAGCAGAATTTCCTGGGCTCTCGCCGTGCCTACTACTTTGCGCAGTATGTAATGTGCTTGGCTGAAAGATAAGCTGCTGCAATAAAGCCAGATGCTGCGGTTTTCTGCCAACTGGAACAACTCGGCTGCTGGTACCGCAAAGGGCGCACGCCGCATGATAAAATCCAGTAGCACGTTGGTGTCTATGAAAAGATGTTTCATGCTCCAAAGCGCTCCTGCATAGCCTCATCTAGTGCCTGCCGGTAGTCAAAATCGGCTGGCACCTGCACCGCCCCAAAAAGGCGCTGAATGCGCGGTGACAAGGGGATACTAGGCTCGGCTGCCGGCTGTGCCGCTACTATCGGCCGCAGGGTAGCTTGTAGAAACTGCGCCACCAGCGCCTCCAGGTTTTGCCCGCGCTGGCGGGTGTATTCCCGGGCCGCCTGCACCAAGTCGTCGTCGAGGGTAAGGATGAGCTGAGACATGGAGAAAGGTAGGATTTAGGACACAACGGCCGGTGCGGCGCGGTAGTTTAATACAGCACCCGGAACTTAATCGTGTGCTCGACTTCGCGCAGGGCCTGAATCACGTCCTGGTCGTAGGCTTTGTCGATGTCCGTAATCACGTAGCCCACCAACTCGTTGGTTTTCAAGTACTGACCTAAGATGTTGACGTGGTGCGCGGCCAGCACGTTGTTGATTTTGGCGAGTACGCCGGGCACGTTGGCGTGGATGTGAATGAGGCGGTGCGCCTGCTGCGTGGGCAGCAAAATGTTGGGGAAATTGACGCTCTGCTGGGTGTTGCCGGTGTTGATGTACTGCATGATGCGCTCGGGCACAAACTCGGCAATGTTGCGCTGCGCCTCGGCCGTGCTGCCGCCGATGTGCGGCGTCAGCAGCACGTTGGGCAGGCCCCGCAGCTCGCTCTCAAACGTTTCCTGGTTGGTTTTAGGCTCGTAGGGGAATACGTCGATGGCCGCGCCGCCGAGGTGGCCGCTGTGCAGCACTTCGGCCAGGGCCGGCACGTCTACCACGTGGCCGCGGGCGTTGTTGATGAACAGCGCGCCGGGCTTCATGAGGGCAAAGTGCTTGGCCCCGAAGAAGTTCTTGTTTTCGGGCCGGCCGTCGATGTGCAGCGTCACGATGTCGGCCTGGGGTAGCAGCTCTTCGAGCGTGTTCACCTTGGTGGCGTTGCCGAGCTGGAGCTTCTCGGCCACGTCGTAGTAGAGCACTTTCAAACCCAGCGCCTCGGCCACCACCGAAAGCTGCGCCCCGATGTTGCCGTAGCCAATGATGCCCAGCGTTTTGCCGCGCACCTCAAACGCGCCCTGGGCCGACTTGTCCCACTCGCCGGCGTGCATCTTGGGGTTTTTCTCGGGAATGCGGCGGGCCAGCACAATCAGCTCGGCCAGCGTCAGCTCGACTACCGAGCGGGTGTTCGAGAACGGCGCGTTGAACACGGCCACGCCCCGGCGCATGGCGGCCGGCAGGTCTATCTGGTTGGTGCCGATGCAGAAGGCCCCGATGGCAATCAGCCGGTTGGCGGCAGCCAGCACGCGCTCGGTCACGTTGGTTTTCGACCGGATGCCGAGGATGCTCACGCCCTCAATGCGGGCAATGAGTTCTTCCTCGTCGAGGGCGCCGGTCACCTGCTCCACCTGGTAGCCTTCCTGGCGGAACAGCTCGGCGGCGCGGGCGTCGGGGTTTTCGAGTAGCAATACCTTGATGCGGTTTTTGGGGTAGCTCAGGGTCATGGGTAGCTTCAATTGATACAAAAACTCGTCAAAGGTCGGCAGCACCTCGTCGGCGGCGGCTACCACGGTGGGGCGGCTCACGTTTTCGGTGTAGGCGTAGAAGCGCTTGGCCAGGCCGGCCTCCCGAATCTGGTAGTCGGTGTAGCCGTCGCCGAGCACGTACACCGGGCCGTCGAGCTGCAAGTCCTTCAGCTGCTGAATCTTGCCGCCGTCGCGGCTCAGCACGTTGGCCGCGTCGCAGCCCGTAATGTTGCCCTCCGCATCAAACGTGAACGTGTTGGCCAGCACGTGGCCGGGCCGGATGCCAAAATCGGCTACTACGGGCTCGATAAACTCGCGAAAGCCGCTGCTCACCACGTAGATGCGCTCGGCGTGCTGCCGAAAAAAGTCGCCATTGCGCCGGATGCTCTCGCTCACCTTGGTTTGCAGGTGCGCTACCAGCGGCGCCAGGTGCCGCCGGTGCGCCCCCAGCAGCGCCAGCCGCTGCGCCAAAGACTCCTGAAAGCCGATTTCGCCGGCCATGCCGCGGTCGGTGAGGGCTTTGATGGCGGCCACGCGCTCGGCTTGGTCGGGCTGCCCGGTGAGGGCAATGGCGGCCAGCTCATCGAGGCCTTCGACCTGGGTAGAGGTGCTGTGGAAGTCGAAAACGAGGTAGGGCAGGGGGGCGGCGGTATCGGGCATGGGGGCAAAGATGGGGCATTGTATACCGTAGACGCAGGCTGGCGGCCAAAAACCCGGCTTTACAGAATAAGTTGGCACTCGTAGTTTGCGTTAGTGCACGCATTGCAGCGTCTGCTTGTCCCTATTTTGCCCAGGCAGGGCAAAGTAGTTCGATTAGCCGCCGTTGGGTTTGCCAAACGGAAACTGAAGCAATAGCCACAAAAGCAGCATACAGATTGCAGCCGTTAGGCCATAGGCTATACCGAGGCCTTGCTCGGCCCGGAGCAGCGCTTTAACCAGCATAAGGCCATTGCTTAAAACGCCAATGGCCAATGCCCCAAGCAAAACAAGCAGAACACTATAGCCACCGGCACTCAGAAAGCCAGCTATAATGGTTAGGAGTATGAGCCCGCCATTGAGGGCGAAGAACGTAGCGGGTGTCATCTCCGTCTTTGAGTCAAACATTGTATTGCCTTATAAAAATTGAAAACCTGACGCGTAGCGCCAGGTTTTTTTAAGGAATTAACTCAATGCTGCCTACTCGCTCGGCTTGGTCAGCGTGTAGTACACGCCTATCGTGAAGAGGTTGCCGAGCGTGTTCACGTTGAGGCCGAAGTCGGTGGTCGTTGTTTTGTTGTTGGTGCCCTCCTCTTTGGCCACGGAGTTTTGGAAGCCAAACGTGCCGAACGAGCCCAGCACGGTCAGGCGCTTGTTGAGGCCGTAGGCAAAGCCCGCGTTGAGGTTGGCGCCCACATCGAAGGTAGAGGAGCGGCTGACGGTGTTGCCGAAGCCACTGCGCTCGTAGCGGCTGTTGCCGGGCAGCAGCGACACGTTCAGCCCCAAAAAGGGCCGGAAATTGCCTTCGCCGAAGAAATAGCGGCTGTACACCGTGCCCCCGTAGCGGTTGATGGTGTTGATGTTGGTGCCGTTGTTGAAGGAGGGCGTTTCCTGCCGCGAGCCGCTGAAGGTGAAGCCTACGCCGAGCTGCACCTGGTTGGTAAGGAAGGTGCCGACCTCTGGCGAAAAGCTCCAGTTGCTGGCCTTGCCGGTGGTAGTGGTGGTGCGGCCGTTGTCGAACTTCGTGCTGGTAGAATTGAACCCAGCCTGCCCGCCGAGGTAGATGGAGCCCTTTTGGGCGTGGGCCGTGAGGGTGCTCAGCACGAGCGCCGCCGGAAGGAAAAAATGCTTCATAAGAAGGGTTTTTGGGGTAGTAGAAAGTCTCTTGTGCCAAAAAGCTGGCCCCCATAAGCTGGGCCGGCGGCGTAAGCGCATTAAACGGCAAAGCCCGGCTTTTTGGCTACCTAAGCAGCCGAAAAAGTCGGGCTTTGTGTGTGTTTGTTTCGCTCTCGCTAGGTGGGTAGGCTACTGCCAGTTTGCTTTATCGCGCCAGGTGTGGGTGGGCTCGTAGCCCAGCACGCGCCGCGCTTTCTCGATGGAAAGCAGGGTTTCGTGCTCGCCCAAGTCCTTGCGCACTTCCACGCCAGGGAAGGTTTTGGCCATCAGTTCGGCCGAGGGCGTGGTCATCACCGTGTCGGCGTTGGCGATGATGAAGGGGTGCATGCCGGTGGCCGGCCACTCGATGGCCTTGCGGATGGCCTGCGCGCCGTCGCGGGCGTCGATGTAGGCCCACATATTCCACTTGCGCTCCTCGGGGTCGTCGTTGTATGCCGGAAATTTGGCGTAGTCGGCGGGCTCCATCACGTTTGAGAAGCGCAGGCCAATGAGCTTTAGCGCCGGCGTTTGGTAGCAAAACTGGCGGGCCATGTCCTCCATCAGCACCTTGGCCAGGGCGTAAGCGCTTTTGGCCCGCAGCGGGTAGTCTTCGTCCACGGGGGCGTAGGGCGCGTCGTTCTCAAACGGCTCGCCGAGCGTGGTTTCGCTGCTGGCCCAAATCACATTGTGGATGCCCAGGCGGCGGGCGGCCTCAAAAATGTTGAAGGTGCCCATGATGTTGTTTTGAAACAAATGGGCATCGGGGTATTGGCGCGGAGTGGGGAAGGCCGCTAGGTGCACCACGGCGTCGAAGGCCTGCGGGGCCACACCGGCGTGGATTTCCTGGCCCACCGAGGAGAGCGCGTCGAGCGTTTGGCCGAAGTCCGACAAGTCGGCGATAATGTGCGGAATGCCCTTGGCGGGCGCCACGGTATCGACCACGAATACGTCGTAGCCGTGGGCTTGCAGGTCTTGCACGCAGACGCGGCCCAGCTTGCCGGTGCCGCCCGTGACAAGCACGCGCGGGCGGGTGGCTTGTTGTTGCTTACTCATAGAGAAAAGGAGGAGTGACCAGGTAGAAAAAGCCGGCCAGCGCCGGCTGTCAGCGCATACGGAAAAAGCCCGCCGGCTATCGAAACTCCGGTGCGCCCAGCGCCAAATTTTATACCTTGGCGCGCCCAACCTGCTCAGCAAGCGGTCGTTTAATAGGGGCCTATCACCCTCCTTTTTCTAAAACCAACCCTCATATTCATGGAAGCCTACAAAGTAAAAGCCTACGGTGCGACCAATTCCATCTTCAACGGCCTCAAGGAAATGGAAATTGAGCGCTACGCGCCCAAAGCCGACGAGGTGCACATCGAAATTCTGTTTAGCGGCGTGTGCCACTCCGACTTGCACCAAGTCAAAAACGACTGGATGAACACGATTTATCCCTGCGTGCCGGGCCACGAAATCATTGGCCGCGTGAAGGAAGCCGGCAGCGCCGTCACCAAGTTTCGGGTGGGCGACATCGTGGGCGTGGGTTGCATGGTAGACTCGTGCGGCAGCTGCGAGCCCTGCACCCACGGCGAGGAAAACTACTGCGAAGGCCCCGTGAGCTGGACGGCCACCTACAACGGCTACATGAAGCCCCAAAACAAGGAATTCAACACCTTTGGCGGCTACTCGACCGACATCGTGGTGAAGGAATCGTTTGTGCTGCGCATTCCCGAGGCGCTGAATATCGAGGCTGCCGCGCCCATCCTGTGCGCGGGCATCACGACGTACTCGCCCCTCAAGTACTGGAACGTGGGGCCCGGCACGAGCGTGGGCGTGGTAGGCATTGGCGGGCTGGGCCACATGGCGGTGCAGCTGGCGCGGGCGCTGGGCGCCACCGTCACGGCCATTACGCAAGATGAGAAGAAGCGCGAAGCCGCCGAGCAGCTGGGCGCGCACGAGGTGCTGATTTCGACCGACGCGAAGGCCATGGAGGCGCACGCATCGCAGTACGATTTTATCCTCATCACCATCCCCGATGCCTTCGATGTGAACGACTACGTGAAGCTGGCCAAGCGCAACGGCGTGCTGACCACGGTGGGCCTGCTGGGGCCCTACAAGCTGCCCCTCAACAACCAGGAAGTAGCCATGCACCGCCGCTCTATTTCGGGCTCCATCATCGGAAGCATCGCCGAAACGCAGGAGGTGCTCGATTTCTGCGCCGAGCACAATATCTTGCCCGAAGTGCAGGTGATTAACATGCAGGATATCAACGAGGCCTACGACAAAATGCTGGATAAGGAAGTGCGCTTCCGCTACGTCATCGACATGGCGACGCTGAAAGCGGAGGCCTAAACCTGCCCGTTTACCCGGCAAGCAAAAGCCCTCCTGACTACGTGTCAGGAGGGCTTTTGCTTAGTAGTGCTAGGTAGGTAGGCCGGGCCTAAAAGTCGTGCCCCAGCGTGAAATAGGGCTTGGGACCGGTGCGCACGTAGTTTTCTTCGCCCCAGGCTAGGTCAAACTTGGTGTAGAAGCCCAGCATGGTGGTGCGCACGCCCACGCCGTAGCCGATGAGCAGCGGGTTGCGAAAGTTGATAACAGTACCCGAAAAGAAGGTGTTATTCTTGAAAGCCACGGTGTTGTTAGAATTGCTTTCGCTGAACGGGTTGCCGCCCGATTAGGCCGTGCCCGCATCCACGAAGCCCGTGAACTGCAAGTTGCGGAAGAAGCCCGAGTAGATGGGCCGGCGCGAAAAGTACTGCACGATGGGGAAGCGCAACTCGCTGTTGAACAGTACGTAGCTGCGGCCGGTGCGCTTGCTGAGGTCGAAGCCGCGCAGGTTGGTCACGAACTGCTGGTAGAAGAGGCTCGTAGGGTCGGGCACGGGCGTGAGCAGCTGCTGGTCGTTGTTGTACTTCTGAAACAGCCAGTTGTCCATGCCGCCCAGGCGGAAGGTTTGCGGGTTGGGACCAAAAAAGCTGCCAAAGCTGGCCCGGTTGGCCCACACCAACTGGCGATGGACTTTCTGGTAGTGGCGCAGGTCGATGTAGAACTTGCCAAAGTTGCCCGACTTGTTATTGAGCTGATACTCTTGCAAGATGCCCATTTTGAGGCGGGTGCCCAGCAGCATGTTTACGCCCGTGGCCCGCGAGTTGTCGAATATCAGCTCGGCATTGTAGCCCAGATAGTTGACACTATTGTCGAGGTCGGTGCTGGCGTCGCCAGTTTGAATGCGCGACATGGTATCGAACAGCGGGCCGCCGCGCAGGCTCACGTTGTGGGTGAGCGGGTAGGCGATGGTGGGCGCTATCTGGTGGTGGCCGTAGCGGGTGAGGCCCACGCCATTGGGCTGGGTATTAAAGAAATACGCCTGCTTGCGGTACGCGATGCCCCAATCGACGCGGTGCGTGAGGTTGGTGTAGGAGAGGCTGATGTTGCTGGTGCGCAAGTCGAGCTGCCCAAAGATATTGGCCTGAATGCGCTGGTTTTCAAACAAATCCGACAAATTAGCCTGGAGCGAGAAGCCGAAGCCCAGCAGCGGGTCCACGGCAATGCCCGTCAGCAGGTTGTCGGCCATGAAGCGCGTATCGTAGCGGTAAGGGCCAGCCAGCGTGGGCACCACGGGCTTGGTGGCGACTACCGACGTGGCGGCCTTGGCATTGCGCCGGGGCCGCACCGGGATGGCCGGGTCGTCGTCTTCCTCAAACTGGTAGTTATTGGTATTCACCTTGTTGCTACCCCGGCGCTTGGCCGTGGAGGCCGGTACGCCGTTGTTGGGGTCGGGCGCGGCGGTGGCTGGCGCCGTGGTGGGGGCAGCGGCAGCGGGTTTAGCCGGGGTGGGCGCGGGTTGCGAGCGAGCCTCCAGAATTTGCTGGCGGTTGGTTTTGCCCAAAAACATGTCCGTGGGCAACTCGTACTTGGGGTAGAGGTAGAGCAGGTCGCGGGCTTGCACCGAGGCTACCAGGGCCAGCGCCTGGCTGGTGGGGCTGTAGTCAAAATCTTGAATATTAGACGCAAAATTGGTGGCCGGCTGGCGCTTGCCGGTGCTGCGCGAGTAGCGGTACACGCTGCGCACGCCACTTTCCTCCCCCAGGAATAAAATCTCGTCGTCCGAAATCGGGCGGGGCCGCGTCTCGTTCGAGATGGTGCTCACCAGCGTTTCGACCGACTTGGCGCGCCCGTCGAGGTGGTAGATAAATAGGTCGTAGTTATTCACCACGTTCGGAAACGACGCCGGCCGCGCCCGCCCCGTCGAGTCGAGGTAGCGGTTGGAGCTGAACACGATGGCCTGCCCGCCGGGCAAAAACACCGCCTGCTGGTCGTCAAACAGGTCGTCGGTCAGCTTTTCGGGCCGGCGGCTGCCGGCTTTCAGTAAGTAAATATCGTTCTGCCCGTCCTTGATGGCGCTGAACACCAGGGCTTTGCCATCGGGCGAGTAGCTCATGTCGAGCACTTGCTCGTAGGTGTCAAAAATGGTGGTGGGCCGGCTGATGCGCGCCGCGTTGCGCACGCGGGCCACCAGGCCGTCGCCGGCCGCGTCGTGCAGGCGCAGCGCCATTTTACCCCGGCTGAGGTCGGCCACCGCTACCTGGCCGTTGCCGCGCCAGGCCAGGGCGGGCAGGCGGCCTTCGATTTGTTGGTCGGGCGTCTTGTAGCCGCTGTGCAGCAGCGTGTGGCGGTGCGAGCCGTCGCGGTTGGCCACCACAACGCGGTAGCGGCCCTGGTCGTTTATGGCGTAGGCCACCTGCTGGCCGTTGGGGCTGAGCACGGGCTGCGAAAACAGCTCCAGGCCGCGCCGGTTGCGCGAGCTGTGGCGGGCATCGTCGGCGAGCGGGGCGCGGGCCACGATGGCGGGCTGGGTATTCAGCTCGCGGTAGTAGTTGACCCAGTTGCGCAGGAAAACCTTGAACGGCACGTTCAGCGATGAGCTGATGCCCACCTCCACATCGCGCGTGATGCGGGTGAGGTTCAGAATGTTCTGCACCGCGCCGTAGCCGTAGCGCTCGGCCACGTAGTTCCAGATGCTCTGGCCCGCCAGCTGCGAATTGCGCACGAAGAAGGGCGCCGTGCGGTTGCCGGTGGGGTACGCGCGCACCATGTCGCGCATGTAGGCGTCCATGTCCACGCTCCAGCCCTCGGCAGCGTAGGCCGAGGCCCCGCCGATAAACCAGTCGGGCAGCTGTAGCAGGTAGTTGCTTTGCAACACTTCGCGCAGCGAGCCGCCGTACATCATATCGTTGAGCAGCACCTGGGTTATCTGCTGGCTCATCTCGCGCTTAAAGTCGGTTTGCTTGCCCGAAAAGGCGATTTCGACCTTGCTCATGCGTGCCAGCTGGGCCTCGCCGCCGTTCACGGAGGTGGGCAGCGGCAGGTTGATGTTGCTCTGGCGCAGGTCGCCGACCGAGTTGTAGAGCATCAGCGTGGTTTTGCTGTAGGGGTAGTACCCCACTAGCGCCGTAATGCGCTGCAATTCCTGCTCGGCGTACTCGGCGGCGCGGTGCGCGCTGGCCTCGCCGCCGCCGTAGAAATACACGTTGAAATTCTGCGTGGAGTAAAACTGCCAGTCGAGCTTTTTGTACTGAATGCGCACGCGCCCAAACGGCTCCTGGGCCGACTGCGCCCGGGCCACCTGGCTGCCGCCCAGCAGGGCTACCCCGGCCAGGGCCAGTATTTTGGCTCGGCTCTTTATGTGCAAAAGGCCGGCAGCGGCCCGGCCGCGTTGGAGAAAAAACGTCACGATAGAGAGTGGGCAGAGGTAAAGCAAAGAGGGAAAACGGCCGCCGGCAACTACCGCGAATGCAAGTTTGGCCCGGCGTTATCCAAACGTTTTAAAGGTAGGCTTATTTTCTAGTATTTCGGCACTGTATAACTTATGGTAGCGAGCTACGTCAGCCTCGGGCCAGAGTTGACCCTGGCCGTCGAGGTAATCGGCTACTTGCTGCGCCAGGCGCGGCGCCAGCGACACGCCCTTGGAGCCAAAGCCGCCAAACACGCTCAGCCACGGCAGCGCCGGGTGGCGGCCCAGCAGCGGGCGGCGGTCGCGCACGGCGGGGCGCACCCCGCGCCGCAGCCCCAGCACCCGGTAGGGCAGGGGCGTGAGGCCCAAAAGGCGCCCCAACAGCTCGGTTTCGCCCTCTGCTGACCCGGCCGGCGCGAAGGGCGGCCAGCGGTAGGTAGCGCCCACCCGAAACCGCCCGGCCCCGTCGGGCACCACGTAGGCACCCCGATTGAGTACCTGCTGCTCGCTCAGTCCGGGCACTTCTACCGCCAGCACCTCGCCCTGGTTGGGGGTGAGGGGCGGCCAGCTGAAATACGGGCAGTTGAGCGCCGCCGCGCCCTGGCAGCACACCACCTGCCGGGCGCGCACCCGGCCCGGCGCGTAGGCCACGCCCGCCGCGTCGCTAACTACGTTTTCCCAGCTAAAAGTTTCTTCGCGCAGCCAGCCTGCGGCCGTGCCCTGCCGGGCCAGGGCGGCCAGCAGCTCGGCCACCCGCACGTGGCCGCCGCCGCGCAGCCACGCGCCACCGTGCGGGGCCAGCAGCCCCGGCTGCGCGATGGGCGCGGTGTCGATGCCGGCCACGAAGCCCGCCCACGGGTCTTGGGCGGCGCGGGCCAGCATCTGCTGCTGCTCTTGCGCCGAGCCAAAAACCTTGAGAATAGTGGTTTCGGCCAAGAAGTTGGCGCCGAGTTCCCGGCCCAGTTCTTTGTAATAAGCTACCGCGTAGGGCAGCGTTTCGAGGGCTTGCCAGGTGAAGGCAAAGCGCTTGCCGGCCACGGGGTTCATGAGGCCGGCGGCCACGCGCGAGGCCGCGTCGGGCCGGGGCTCGTCGTAGACCAGCACGCGGTGGCCGCGCCCGCGCAGCTCGCGGGCCAGCACCGCCCCCGCGATGCCGTGGCCGACGAGCAGGTAGTCGTAAAGGTCGAAGTCGGAAGTCATGGCGGGCAAGATAGGGGAGGAGTGGATTGTTGGATGAGTGGCTGAGCGGATGGTACTGTCATGCTGAGCGGAGTCGAAGCATCTCTGTTGCTTCATTCAAGCCGTTCAACGGTGCGATAGAGCTGCTTCAACTCCGCTCAGCATGACGGACGCTCAGCCACTCATCCACCAACCCACTCATCCAATACCTTTGCGTCTATGCTTCGCATTGTCAGCTTCACCTTCAACGGCTTCGCCGAAAATACCTACCTGCTCATCGACAAGGCCAGCCGGGCCACGGCCATCGTGGACCCCGGCATGTACACCCGCGCCGAGCAGCTAACCTTGAGCGACTACATCGCCCAGGAAAAGCTGGACGTGCAGTACCTGCTTAATACTCATGCGCATATCGACCACGTGCTCGGCAATGCCTTCGTGCTGAGTACTTACCCCGGCATTCCGTTCCTGCTGCACCCGCTCGACTTGCCCACGCTGCGGGCGGTGGCCACCTACGCCGGCCCCTACGGCTTTGCGGCCTACGAGCCGGCCGAGCCCACGGGCGAGCTGGCGGCCGGGCAGGTTATCAAATTGGGCGAAAGCGCGCTGGAAGTGCGCTTCGCGCCCGGCCACGCGCCGGGCCACGTTGTGTTTTACGACGCGGCGGGCGGGCAGGTGGCGGGCGGCGACGTGCTATTCAAAAGCAGCATCGGCCGCACCGACCTGCCGGGCGGCGACCACAATACACTCATTAAGAGTATTAAAACCGAGCTGCTGACGCTGCCCGACGCCACGGTGGTGTACCCCGGCCACGGCCCGAGCACGACCATCGGGGCCGAGCGGCGGGGTAATCCATTTTTGCAATAAGGGCCTTCAAAAACGTATGAGAAACATACTCCTAGTGCCCGCGCTGCTTGGCCTGGCTGCGCAGGTAGCGCACGCCCAGGTGCAGGTGAGTGGCCGCGTGCTCGACGCTCACACGCGCCAGCCCGTGCCCTACGCCAGCGTGCAAGTGCCCGGCACCACGCTGGGCACCACCGCCAACGCGGAAGGCGATTTTGCCTTGCGCCTACCTCAGCTGCCCGCCAAAGTGCTGGCCTTTAGCCTCGGCTACGGCCGCGACTCGGCCACCGTGGTGCAGGCGGGCGCGGCGCTACTGCTGCGGCTGGTGCCGGCCCCCATCGTGCTGCCTACCGCCGAGCCGCCGAGCTACGCCGCCCAGCTGCTGCTGCGCGCCTACCGGCAGGTGCAGCGCACGCGGGCGCAGGCCCAGTACGGGCAGGCCTTTTACCGGCAAGTAACCCGCAATGCCGACGAGCCCACCGAGGTGCTCGAAGCCGTGTGGGACGTGAAAGCCAGCAGCGCCGGCCTCGCGGGCTCGCGGCTGGCGCAGGGCCGCTACGGGGCCAAGCCCGCGCCAATGGATTTCAGCAATTTCTCGGTTTATACCAAGTCGCTGGGCGGCTTTTGCGGCATCGCCGCCACCGATACTGCCGACTCGCACGCGGTAGTGAGCGCCGACCCCAACAAGTATTTCGTCCTGCACTACCGGGGCCTGACGCAAAGCGGCGCGCACCAGCTGGCGGAAATAGCCTACGAAAGCCGGCCGGGCATGCCGCTGGTGCAGGGCAGCGTGTACATCGACCTAGCCAGCTACCAGGTGCTGCACGCCCGCGCCACCCGCCAGCTGGAAGTAAAAAGCACTAGCCGGAAGGTAAATTTCCGCGACGGCTCGGTGACGGTGGAGGCCGATTTTACGCCTACCGCCACCGGCGCGCTACCCAACTACGTGAAGGTGAACAGTAAGCTCGTAATGGCGCGCCAAGGTAAGCCCGACGCGCCGGTGCGCGCCGAGTCGCTCACCTATTTCTACGACCTGCGGCCCGCGCCCACCGGCCTGCCCTACGCCGGCCCCGACGCGGTGGCCAGCGACCTGGCTGCCATCCGCCAGAAAACCTACGACCCCGCCTACTGGCGCGACCTGGCCGTGGTGCAGCGCACGCCCCTCGAAGACGAAATCATGC
Organism: Hymenobacteraceae bacterium; assembly: GCA_022701825.1. GTDB lineage: Bacteria > Bacteroidota > Bacteroidia > Cytophagales > Hymenobacteraceae > Hymenobacter. The sequence continues at coordinate 18,371 of JAKONR010000016.1, forward strand.
ATTCCTTTGAGGATAAGAAAGTCTTCGGCACCCTGCTGAACAAGTAACATTCGCCCTTTGAAACGACACCTACCCAACGCCCTCACCTGCGTTAACCTGCTCTGCGGCTGCATCGCCCTTACCTTCATCTTCGGGGGCAACCTTGTAGTGGCAGCCTATTTTGTGGGCATCGCGGCCGTGGCCGACTTCTTCGACGGGCTGGTGGCGCGGGCGCTACGTGTGTCGTCGCCCATCGGCAAAGACCTTGATTCACTGGCTGATATGGTGTCGTTTGGAGTAGTGCCGGGCGCGATTATTTTTCAGCTAATGAGCAAAAGCGTGGCCCACTACATCTCTATTTCTGGTGATGTGGATTTCGTGGATTTTGCCATGCCTGATTTATTAAGAGGAATTTTACCGGTTTGCGGTTTCATCGTTACCATCTTTTCCGCTCTGAGGCTGGCTAAGTTTAATAACGATACCCGCCAGACTACTTCATTTATTGGTTTGCCCACCCCAGCTTGTACACTGGTAGTAGCTTCGCTGCCACTCATTCTGGCGAATGATATATTCAACCTGAAGGAAATTATTCGCAACCCCTGGGTGCTGCTGGGCCTCACGGTGCTGCTTTCGGGTTTGCTGGTGGCCGAGCTGCCACTC
>JAKONR010000044.1 GCA_022701825.1 Hymenobacteraceae bacterium
CAGAACTTCGAGCTGAGCTTTAGCCTGCTGGGCATCAAGGGCCGCAAAATCTTCGACCAGGAGCTGGCCAACCAGGAGGAATCGGGTGAAGGCTTCGGGGTGCCGAACCAGTACTATTTCGAGAACCGCTACCACCCCACCGACAACCCCAACGGCACGCTGGCCCAGCCTAACCTAGGTAACTTCTCCAGCGCCCGCCGCCAGGTGCGCTCGTCGAGCATCTTCTACAAGAATGCCGACTACCTGCGCCTGCGCACCCTGCAACTGGCCTACAACCTGCCGGCCGCCTGGGCCGGCAAGGCGCACCTGAGCGGGGCGCGGGTCTACCTCTCGGCCAATAACCTGTTCACCATCACCCAATTCCTGGGCCGCAACCCCGATGCGACCAGCATCGACAACGTGCTGCAAAACGGCTTTTCGCAGGCCAACTACCCCATCGCCAAGTCGTTTCTGGCTGGCTTCAACCTCACGTTTTAAGCTTTCCCAGCCATGAAAAAATCCCTGCTTTTTTGCGCCGCGCTGGGCCTGCTACTCGGCACCGCCGCCTGCAACGACAACCTATACCAAGACCCCCAAACCTCCAAGACGCTCAGCGCCTTCCTGCGCAATGAAACCGAAGTGGAGGAGTACGTGAACGCCGTGTACGGCACCTTGCAGGCCCAGGGCTTGTACGGGCTGTACCTGCCGGCCATCACCGAAATCCCCTCCGACAACACCTACGACGAGGTGCCGGCCAACGACGACGGCATTTACGGGCAGCTCGACCAGTTCACCACCATCCCGTCCAACACCGTGGTTACCAGCGTATGGCAGGCCTCGTACCAGGGCATTCAGCGGGCCAACGTGGTGCTGAATCGCATCGGCAACGTGCCCTACGCCTCCAGCACTACCCGCGATGCTCGCGTGGGGGAGATGAAATTTATCCGTGCGCTGCTGTATTTCAACCTCGTGCGCCTCTACGGCGACGTGCCGCTGGTAACCCAGGAAACCACCGACCCCAATGCCTACTTCGGCCAGGGCCGCACGGCGCAGGCCCAGGTGTACACGCAGATTATTAAGGACCTGACCGAGGCTGCCTCGCTGCTGCCCGCCACCGCCAGCCAGGCCGGCCGCGTGCGCCAGACCGCCGCCCAGGCCCTGCTCGCCAAGGTGTACCTGACCCAGCAGAACTACAATGCCGCCCTGCCGTTGCTGCAAGCTGTGGTAAGCTCGGGCCGCCACGCCCTGCAACCCAACCCGACCAACGTGTTCAGCCTCAGCAATGAGAACAACTCGGAAATCATTTTCGCGGTGCAGTTTGCTTCGGGCGTCAATGGCAACAGCGAGGGCAGCATTGCCTATCAGCAGTTTAGCCCGTCGGGCACGGTGTCGGGGGCCAAGGGCCACAACCTGCCCACCAAAAGCCTCTACGCCCTTTACGGCAGCGCCGACCGCCGCAAGGACGTGTACGTGGGCGTTACCAGCTCGGGCACGCCCTTCCTCAAGAAGCTTTCGGCCCCGACTACCGTCATCACCGACGGCGGCAGCGACCAGGTGGTGCTGCGCTACGCCGACGTGCTGCTGATGCTGGCCGAGGTGCAAAACGAGTTGAGCAACCCCACCGACGCGGCCACTGCGCTCAACCTCGTGCGCACCCGCGCCGGCCTGGCCAACACTACCGCCACCACCCAGGCCGACCTGCGCGCCGCCATTGCCCTGGAGCGCCGCCTCGAACTGGTGGGCGAAGGCCAGCGCTGGTTTGACCTGCTGCGCACGGGCACGGCTATCTCGGTGATGAACAGCTTCTTCGCGGCCAATGGCATTCTGGTGACGATTGATAGCCACCACCTGCTGATGCCGGTGCCGCAGGCGCAGGTGAATACCGACCCGGCGATAAAGCAGAATCCGGGCTACTAGCCCTCCCGGCCGGGTGGACCTCACCCCCCGGCCCCCTCTTCAAAAAAGAGGGGGAGCCTGACGCCTTTCTGACGATAGTAAACGTCCGCTAGCGGTCGGCTCCCCCTCTTTTTTGGAGAGGGGGCCGGGGGGTGAAGTTCCCCGTCTGACGAGCACGCATACATTTTCTTTCTCAATTCCCTCATGAAACTCCTCCTTACCCTCGTCACCACCCTCTTCCTGGCCGCCCCGGCCCTGGCCCAGCAACCCGTCCAAGCCATTATCCGCACCTTCAAAGACCCAACGACCAAGCAGGTAATCGTAGTAGCGCACCGCGCCGACTGGCGGCGCGAGCCCGAAAATTCCATTCCGGCCATTGAAGTGGCCATTAAAATGGGTGTGGATATGGTCGAAATCGACCTCAAGAAATCAAAGGATGGCGTGCTGCTGCTCATGCACGACGAAACCCTCGACCGCACCACTACCGGCCACGGCAAGCCCGCCGACTACACCTGGGCCGAGCTACAGAAGCTGACCCTGCGTAACGAGCACGGCGGCCCTACCCGCCTGCGCATTCCCACCTTCGAGCAGTGCATGCTGGCTGCCAAGGGCAAGGTGATGGTGAACATCGACAAGGGCTACGACTACTACCAGGACGCCTACGATGTGCTGGTGAAAACCGGCACCGTCGACCACGCCCTCATCAAGTCGTACGAAACTTACGCCACGGCCAAGGCCGCCAATGGTAAGCTATTGGGCGGCCAGCTACTGTACATGCCCATCATCGGCCTGGGCAAGCCGGGGGCCAATGCCTCCATCCGCGAGTACGAGCAGCAACTTAAGCCCGTGGCCTACGAGCTGAACTTCGCCACCGACACCGCGCTCACGCATTCCATCTACCAGACCATTCCGAAAACGGGCTCTAAAATCTGGTTCAACAGCCTCTGGGCCAACCAAAATGCCGGCCACGACGACGAGCGCAGCGTAGAGGAAAACCAACCCGCCGACGGCTGGGGCTGGCTGCTGGCCCACGGCGCTACCATCATCCAAACCGACCGCCCGGCCGAGCTGCTGGCTTACCTGCGGGCGCGCAAGCTGCACAAGTAGGCATATTCCGTCATGCTGAACGCAGTGAAGCATCTCGCGTGGCGCAGTAAAATCAACCGTATTGATTACTACGCCACGCGAGATGCTTCACTGCGTTCAGCATGACCTAATAATTTACTGTCCGTAAAAAACTTACCGCTACCTGAAGAAAAATTAATACCGACTTCAGGCGAGCTTAACGCCGCCGGGAGAATTTGCTGGCCTCATCAAGCGGCAGCCTTGCCCTCTTGTTTATGCGCCATGCTACCCGGTCTTACCTGGCCTTTGGGACACTGGTTTTGGGCGCCTTGCCCTGCACCGCCCAAAGCCAAAACCCCGACCTGCCGCCGGCCACTGCCGCGCTGCTCACCGCGCCGGCCGGCACGCTGGTGCTGGCCATGGACAACGCCAACCAAAGCGCGGGCGGCGCCTTCAACCTGAAAGCCTACGGGCTGGCCGTGCACCTGCTCAATAACAAGGTGCCGCTGCGCTGGATTATTCGCGGCGGCAAGGCCAAGGACGACGTCGATTTTACGGCGCTGGCGGCGCGGGCAGTGCCCCAAAACGCGGCCTCGGCGGCCGCTACGCGGGCCTTTCGGGCGGGGCCGCTACTGGTGCTGCCCCGCGACACGGCCGGCGTGCGGGCCCTGGCCGCCGCCTACAATGCCGCCCAGGGCACCACGGTGCAGCTCTATGAATTGCGGCAAGCTACCAGCGTGGATGTGCGCTACGTGCTGAACCAACGGCCGGTGGCGGCTATTCTCAACGACGGGGGCAATGCCGCTATCCACCAAGGGTATATGCGGCGGGCGGGCATCGCGGGCAACGACGGGGGCAGCACGCTGCGCGCCCAGGAAAACTACGTAACGCAAACCGCCATCAACCTCGACAGCCAAACCGACTGCTACACCTTCGCCTCGGAGCCGCACTCGGCCAATACGGCGGGCGGCGTGGTGGAGGCCATCGGCCGCTTTGTGGCGCGGGGCGGCAATTTTCTGGCCGAGTGCGAGGCCGTGGTGACGTATGAAAACTACGCGGGCGGCCGCTTCCAAACCACCAGCGGCGTAACCGATGCCGACGTGCGCGACAACGCCGCCCGCCGCTACCCCGCGCCCGACCAGCCGCTGGCGCAGTACGAAGGCGAGTTTCGGGCCTCGGTGCTGGGCGGCAGCGTCACGAACTGGCGGCGGGCCAGCGGCAGCGTTTTCCGCAATGGCGGGCACGTGCAGGACCAGCTGGCCGGCACCACCGACGAGGTTATCGAGGCCAGCGTGGCCGACCTCTACGCGGGGCGCGGCGGGCTGGTGTCGTACCTGGGCGGCCACCAGTACAGCGGCACCACCGAAAACGACCTCAACGGCCAGCGTCAGTTTTTGAATGCGTTTCTGACGCCAGCCACTACCTACCAGGGCTGCAACGTGTTTGCCGACCTCAGCGGCAACGTGCTGGCGGCCAGCCTCCGCTACACCATCTGCCGCGGCGACTCGGTGCAGATTCAGCTGCCGGCCGGCCCCAACGGGGCCGAAACGTATAGCTGGACGCCCGCCACCGGCCTCAGCAGCGCCAGCAGCGGCACGGTGTGGGCCCGCCCTACCACCGCCACCGATTACACGGTGGTGGCCACCAGTGCCGGGGGCGCGGTGCGCTACCTCGGCGTGCGCGTGACGGTGCTCGACCGCGCGGCCGTTAGCATTCGCTACGTGGGCTGCCCGCCGCTCGCGGGCCAGGAGGTGGCCTTTGAGGCCTCGGCCGAGGGCACCGATTACCGCTGGAATTTTGGCGACGGCACCCCGGCCGCCACCGAGCCGCGCCACCGCTACGCCCGGCCCGGCACCTACCCGGTGCGCTTGAGCGGCAGTAACGCGGCCGGCTGCCCGCTGGCCGCTACTACCACCCTGAAGGTGGGCGAGCTGCTCATTCCTAACATCTTCACGCCCAACCACGACGGCCAAAACGATACCTTTCGCCTGCTGGGCGTGCCCGGCGGCGTGGCCCGGCTGGAGGTGTACAGCCGCTGGGGCACGTGCGTGTACGCGGCCGACCGCTACGCCCACGACTGGGACGGCGACTCGCTGCCCGCCGGCACCTACTACTACCTGCTGCGCGTGCCCGACTGCCCCGCCGTGGTGAAGGGCTGGGTGGAACTGGTGCGGTAATCAGAAGTGCGGAAACACAGCAAAACCGGGTCATGCTCACCTGGCGGCCATGTGGGGTAGCATCCCTACCGCTTCGTTGCTAACGCCTTACTTGCTGCGCCCCGCGCGATGCTACCCCACATGGCCGCCAGATGGGCATGACTCGCCTTTCTACTCTATCACCCAACATGAAGATTAGATAAATTACTGTCAGCTAGCATTTTTAATAACCCCATTCGCCCAACTTATCGGCTTAGTGGTCGTATTGCGGCTCACTGCGGCGGCGCTTTTTACCAGTTCCCGGCGCAGTTTTTTTGCTGCTCCCGCTCCTTTTCACCCCCAATGGCTGACTCCACTTCGCCGCCCCCCGGCAAGCCGCTGGTGTATGCGCATTTGGGCGACCTGCACATCACCGACGCCAAAGCCGGCCACTACCGCGATTTCCTCTCGATGCTGGTGCAGCTGGAAGTGGAAGGCGCGGGCCTGCTCGATTTTGCGTACCTGCCCGGCGACGTGGCCGACAACGGCCTGCCCGCCCAATACCGCCTGGTAGCGGCGGCGCTGCGGCTGCTGAGCGCGCCGGTGCACGTTATCACCGGCGACCACGACAGGG
>JAKONR010000054.1 GCA_022701825.1 Hymenobacteraceae bacterium
TGCTGGGCCGTGAGGCTCGGATTGGCCTGCCAGAACCCCGCTGCCAGGCCCGCCAGGATGGGGCAGGCAAAGGAGGTGCCGTTGCCGCGCGTGGGCACGCCGGTGGTCGAAACGATGGCCGCTGACCCACCCTGCGCCGCTAAATCGGGCTTGATACGCCCATCGGCCGTGGGGCCGTAGGAGCTGAAGCTGGCCCGCGTGAGCGCCGCCGTCACGGCCCCGACCGTGATGATGCTATCGGCATCGGCAGGCGCGCCGATGTAGCGCCAACCGGCGTTGCCGTCGTTACCGGCCGCATTCACCACCAGCATCCCCACGCGCGCCGCCACAGTAGCGGCTTTGGTAGCAATAGTATTACGCCCGTTCATGTCGGCGTAAGTGTGGCTCAAAGCGGCGTTGTCGAAGGTGGTGTAGCCCAAAGACGAGCTGATGACATCGACGCCGCACGAGTCGGCGTACTCGGCCGCCACCAGCCAGTTAGCTTCCTCGATGGGGTTTTCAGAGCCCGTGTCTTCCGTGATGCAGAGCCGGTAGGTGGCCTTGGGCGCGGTGCCGATGAAGGTACCGACCTGGTTGGCCGCCATCGTGGAGAGGCAGTTGGTGCCGTGGCCGTCGCGCAGGTACACGCTGGTAGTTTTATCTACGAAATTGAATGTGCTCGCCACCCGGCCATCGGTGAAAAGCGGGGCGAACGGCGCGGCCGTATTCACACCCGGAAAGCCGGCGTCGAACACGGCAATCTGCATGCCTTCGCCCCGAAAACCGGCATCGTGCATGGCTACCGCGCCTAGCATATCGGCTTGGCCAAAGGCAATACCGTAGTCGGCAGGCGTGCCGCTGGGACGCTTGAGGGTAGTAGCGGGTTCTTCGGGCTCCAGCTTCACCGGGGTGGGCGCGGTGGCGGGGCGGTTGAGGGCGCCCGAAGTGCGCACGCACGGCAGGGCCAGCACGGTGGGCAGCATGCTGGCATCGCACACCACCACAGCCGCATTGAGCCAACGCGAGGTGTACCACACCTGCACGCCCGGCACGGCCCGCACCTGGGCCACGTAGGCCGGGTTTACGGGCAAGTCGCGGGGCTGCACGGCGATGCCCTGCCGGGTGCGCCGCTGCACCGCCCGCGCCGACAGAAACGCCTGCGGCTGGCTTGTGGAGTACGGCGAGGCGGCTTTATCGCGGAAATACACTAGGTACTTGCGCACCGCCAGCGGCGTGACGGGGGGCCGCTGGGCGGGGGCGGCCGCGGCCGGCGTGGGGGCCAGCAGCGGTAGTCCGCAAGCCAGTAAAAGAGTAGCTAGGCGCATCGCGAGAAAAGTATTCGGCCACTAGATAACGTATTTTCAACCTACTACCAAATGCGGAGCCGCATGGTTCGCGGCCGGGCAAAGGTGGGGCGTTGCGCACTAACGTATTAGTACGCCCCGCACTGGCGCGGCAGCAGGCTTACACCAGCAATCGGGCCTGGTGCGCGGCATTAATAAGGGCTGGCGCGTTCTTGAGCGTGGCCAGCGCGACTTCTTTGGCAGCTTGCTTCCACTCGTCGGGGCTGATGTCCTGCACTTCTTCGCGCACCAGGTCGGCCAGGGCCTGAAAGGCGTGCGTGAGCGCCTGCCGGCGCGGGCGCTCGGCGTGCAGCTCGGCGTAGACCTCGGCCAGGTGCGCCTTCAGCTTTTTGCGCCGCGTGCGAAACACCGACTCCTGCGCCAGCTGCGGCTGCAAGGCATCGGCCAGCGCCAGCAGGGGCAGCAGCCGGGTGGCGGTGCTGGCGGCGGCCTCGTGCAGGCGCTCGCGGCGGCGCGGAGCTGCCGGGGCGGGCAAAGGCGTGGTAGCCACAGGTGGCAGCGGGGAAGAATCGGTTAGCATGAACAAGCCGGAAGCACCATGAAAATGAATAGGCCAAGATACGGAGCTGATGACGACCACCGAGCGCGGCTCTCGGACGGACGTGGCCCGCGCGCGAAGGCGCCCCATTTTGCGGCGGGCGGCGGCAGCCGGCGCTTCACCGTGCCAGGCACGGCGCCTTGCTTTTTCGTTTTATACAACTGGTGTACCCAACCCAGCGCACCGCGCCTATTACGCGCTTAGAGAGGTAATTTTTCAGTGCTAGCGCTGGGATAGAGCCGCTAAGCCTCACGCTAAATTTGCTGCCTACTTCCCCCCTCCCACAATGGCAGATATTCACGCAAACTGGACCGCCGCCCGGTCGGCCGCGGCCGAATACCAACGGTTCGCCGTCGAAATCGACCGCATCCGGCGCAATGCCAAGCTGTATCGCAAGGGCCTGCTCGGCCTCGGGGCGGTGGTGCCCGATGCCGAGCGGGCGCAGGCCCGCCTGGTGCGCGAGGCGGCGCACGAGGCGTGGCTGCCGGGCGGGCCGGCCATGGCCCTCTTCCGCGCCCAGGAGCGCATGATGGGCACCCAGCTCGACCTGCAAGAGGCCTGCCTGCTCGATAAGCTGGCAAAATTTGCGCGGGCCGTGGGGCTCGTGCTGCTGCCGGGGCAGCAGGGCAAGGCCACGGGCTGGCTTATCGGCGAGGGCCTGCTGCTCACCAACCACCACGTGCTGCCCAATGCGGCCCTGGCCCAGGGCAGCTACGTGACGATGGGCTTTGAGCGCAGCGCCGAAGGCAAGCCCCAGAACGGCCAGACCTACGCCCTGCGCCCCGACCTGTTTTACCTGACGCCCCGCGAAACGGCTACCGCCGACGAGGAGGTAGACCTGGATTTTGCACTGGTGGGCGTGGAAAGCCTGAGCCAGGAAGGCAAGCCGCTGAGCGACTACGGCTACGTGCTGCTGGATGGCGGCGCGGGCAAGGCCATCGAATCGGAAAACTGTATGGTGGTGCAGCACCCCCAGGGCGACTACAAGAAGATAACGCTGCGCGACATCCGCCTGCTGCTAGTAACCAACCAGCCCAATGCCGACAAGCACCTGTTTTACGAAAGCGACACGCTGGAAGGCTCTAGCGGCGGGCTGGTAATCGGGCTGGGCACCGGCGAGGCCATTGCCCTGCACCGGGCCGGCGTGCCCCGCCTCGACGAGCAGGGCCGCCCGCTGCGCCGTGATGGCAGCGTGTGGCAGCCCGGCGACGCCGACGCTACCATCGACTGGATTGCCAACCAGGGGGTGCGCGTGAGCAAGCTGGTCGAGTACATCGGCCAGGCTACGGTGCCCGCCGCCATGCGCGCGCGCCACGCCCAGCTACTGGCCGCCCTGCAACCAACACCGCTGGCCGGGCCAGCCGTGTTGCAGGCGGCTACCCCGCCGGCCGGGCCCATCCTTACCGCGCCGGCACCCGCCCCGCCCGCGCCCGCCCCCAGCATTCCGCCGCCCGCAGTTGCCCCGGCCGCCAGTGGCGCGGCGCTGGATTTTTTGGTGCGCGTGAGCACCACGCCCTTGCTGCGGGCGCACACGGTGGCACTGCTGCGGCAGCAGTGGCCCGGGGCCAGCGTCGAAGAATTGATTCCGGCCGAGGTGCCCTCGCACCTCAAGAAGTACCTGGTCGTCAGCCTCCCCGGCGCGGCCGACCCCTGGGCCGTGGCCGCGCAGCTCGAAGCCCTGGACGGCGTAGAGGAGGCCGAGCCCGACCTGCCGCGCTACCAGGCCGCCAGCCCCACCGAGCTGGCCGCCGCCCGCCCCGCCCTCCGGCCCTGGGAAAGTAGCAGCGGCCGCAGCGAATGGCAGGAGCCGCAGTTTCTGGCTACCTGGCTGGCCGGCAGCCCGTGGCTGGCCCACCTTGACCCTACCCAGCCCGACGACCTGCGCCAGATTAGGCGCTGGAGCCAGCGCGCCGCCGGCTACGATGCCCAGCGCGTGGCCAACCTGCTGGGTGCCGAGGGCCTGCGGGCGCTCGCGGGCTTGCAGTTGGCCCAGCTCGACACCGGCTACTCCGACCACTCGAAGGTGCGGGCAGGCTACAACCTCGACCTGGACTACGACGCGCTGGACGAAGACGACGATGCCCGCGACCTGCTCCAGCGCGGCTTTGGCGACTTTCCGGGCCACGGCACCCGCACGGCCAGCCTGCTGGTGGGCACCGACCACAGCCAAGTGGTGGCGGCCCACGAAGGCAACTTTGGGCTGCTGCACGCGCTGAGCGCCGAAGGCTACACCGCGCAAACGCGGCTGGCCCCCTTCCGGGTAGCCAAGTCAGTGATACTGCTGGGCAGCGTGAAGCGCGTGGCGCGGGCCGTGCAGCACGCCCTCGACCACGGCTTTCAAGTGCTCACCATGAGCATGGGCACGCTCGGCAACGCCATCTTCGAGGACCTGGCCCGCACGGTGTACGAGCGGGGCGTTATCTGGACCTGCGCGGCCGGCAACCAGGTCCGGTTTGTGGTGGCGCCCGCCAAATACCCCGGCGTTATTTGCGTGGCGGCCTCCAACCCGCTCGATGCGCCCTGGCCGGGCAGCTGCCGGGGCAGCGCCGTGGACATCACCGCGCCCGGCGAAAACGTGTACGTGCCCATCCTCACCGAAGACGGCCGGGAAGACATGAACTACGGCGACGGCACCAGCTTCGCTACCCCGCACGTGGCGGCGGCGGCCATGCTGTGGCTCGCCAAAAACGAGCAGGCCATCGGGGCGCAGTACCCGCAGGCCTGGCAGCGGGTCGAGGCCTTCCGGCTGAGCGTGCAGCGCTCGGCCCGGCGCGCGCCCCAGCTGCCGGCCGGGCAGTTCGGGGCCGGCATTCTGAATATCGAGGCGCTACTACAGCTGCCCCTGCCAGCCCCCGCCGAGCTGCGCCACGCCTACACGGGGGCCCTGGGCCTGGAGAAAGCCGAAGTAAAAACCCCGCTGGCCGCCCGCGAAACCGCCTACCACGACTGGCAGCAAACCCTGCGCGCCGTGCTGGGGCAGCCCCTGGCCACCAGCGCGGCCGGCCGCACTCAGGAGCTGGCCGCGCCCGCCGCCCCGGCCCTGGGCCCGGCGGCCCGGCAGTTTGCCCGCACCCTCGAAAGCTACGCCGACGGGGGCCGCGCCGCCCGCCCGCTCGAAGCGGCTCTGCCCGCCAGCAGCTCGCTCGACGCGGCCTACGACCGCCTGCTGGCCTTGCAGCAAGCCCTGGTGCCTCCCCGCCCTTACTACGCCGACCCCGCGGCTACCGCCTAATCTGACTGCCGCTATGAACACATTCGACTTTCATTTTCACCCCCTTTTCAAGCGCTACCTCACCAAGTTCGACGATGCCGACCGGCACAACGACCAGGCCACGCTGCCCGTGCGGCTGCCGCGCCTGGGCGGCGTGGTTGATGCGCTGGTGGGCCGCATCCTGGAAAACCAGGCGAGCGTGGCCCAGGTGCTGGCGGACCAGCAGCCCACCGATGTGCGCCTGGGCGTGGCGGCCGTGCTGGCGCTGGAGTACGTGTTTGCCAGCCGCCAGGGCCTGCTCAAGCTGCTGGAACTCGAAGTGTTCGGGCGCGATGTAATCGCCACGCTCGACAGCCGCTTCATCAACTTCGTGAACCAGAGCCAGGGCAGCTACGCCGAGCTGCTCGACAAAGAACTAGCCTTCTACCACTGGGTAGCGGCCGAGTCGGCCCGGCCCGGCACCGGGCTGGCCGCCGGCATCAACCTGCTGAGCCGCAAGCAGGGCCAGCCGCTGGCCGCGCAGCTGGCCGCCGGCAAGCTCAACCTGGCGCTGGCCATCGAGGGCGGGCACTCGCTGAGCCGGCGCATCATCCGGCAGCTGGTGGGGCCCTACGACCCGGTGGGGCAGGTGCGCGCCTACCGCGCCGCGCCGGCCGTCGATTTTCTGTACCTCACCCTCACGCACCTCTCGCACATTCTCGAGCAGCCGCTGTGCAGCCACGCCTTCGGCTTCAAGCTCGTCAAGAACGTGCCCGACGCCCGGCCGCAGTTTGGCGGGCTCACGGCGCTGGGGCGGGCAGTGGTGCGCGCCTGCGTCGACCGGCAGGCCAATGCCTACCCTATCCTCATCGACATCAAGCACATGAGCATCCGGGGGCGCAACGAGTTTTTTGCCTACCGCCGCGAGCTGCTGGCGCAAAAGCCCGCGGGCTTTGTGCCGCCCGGCCCCCACGATGCCTGGCCCATCGTGGCCACGCACATGGGCGTCACGGGTTTTCGGCACCGGCAGCTGCGCACGCACCTGGTGCAGCACGGGGTAGAGGCCGCCAATCCCTTCAGCGTGCGGCTGCGCTTCAGCCGCGAGCGGGCCGGGCAGTTTCGCGAAGGCTTATTCAAGGAAAACGTCTTTTTCAACGCCGCCAGCATTGGCCTCTACGACGAGGACATCGAGGAAATTGCCCGCAGCGGCGGCCTCATCGGCCTCAGCCTCGACGCCCGCATTCTGGGCTACCAAAGCCTGACGCAGCGCACCCCAGTGGGCCCCGACTACGACGTGGACTATTTTTCGCGGGAAGATTTTGCGGCCTGCTTCCCCGATTTGAGCCAGTCCCTGCCCCGGCTTGCCGAGGAGGAGGAGGCGCCCGCGCCGCCCGGTGCCGAGCGGCTGCCCCAGGCGCTGGGCCAGGAGGCGCTGGGCCAGGCCAGCCGCCGCACCCGCGAGCTTTACTTGTTCTGCCTCAATGCGCTGCACATCGTGGCCGTGGTGCAGGCCCTGCGCCCCGCCGCCCCCCGCCCCGCCTGGGACTACCTGTGCCTGGGCTCCGACTACGACGGCCTCATCGACTCCATCCGGGCGGCCCGCACCGTCGAGCAGCTGCCTGGCTTCCGGCAGGAGCTGCTCGATTTTTTTCCCAAAGCCGAAGCCGCGTACCGCCGCCTCCGCCCCGGCGTGGGCGAGCTGCTACCCCGCGCCAACGGCGCTGTGGAGGTAGCCGCCGTGCTGGAGGGGCTGTTTTACGAAAACGGGCGGCGGTTTTTGGCAGAATGGTGGGGGTAGCCCGCTGCTGGCCCCACCGCCCTACTGCCACCACTGCTGCCGGGGCAGCGGGCGGCCGTCGAGCACCACGGGCTGGCCCAGCTCGGGCGTGGTGAGGGGCAGCTGGCGGCGGGCGGCCTCGGCCCAGGCGCGGCGCACGGGGTCGTTCCAGGCGTGGTTGGCCTCGGTGAAGGCGGCCCAGTGCACGGGCTGCATCACGCGGGCACGCAGGTCGAGGGCGGCCTGCACCGACTGCTCGGGGCGCATGTGGATTTCGGCCCACTGCGCGTCGTACTGGCCGCACTCCATCAAAGCCAGGT
>JAKONR010000063.1 GCA_022701825.1 Hymenobacteraceae bacterium
GCTGGCCGCCGTAGCCGACGATGAAGGCTCGGCCACGCACCCTGGCCGCACGCCCCGCCTCGCCGCCATCAGCCAGGGCTGGAACCGGGCCAACACCCAGCTGGCGGCCGTGGCCAAAGCCGGCGCGGCCGCGCCCTCGGCCCAGCCCATTGCGCTGGCGCCGCGCGCTGCTGCGTCGGCTCAGTCAGCTAATTATGAAGCAGACGACAACGCCACCAGCCGCCCACCGAGCGCCACGGAAGCATTGGCGCGGGGTGCTTCCAACGCTCCGGTGCGGCTGGTGGGCCAGCTCACCTTCCGCGACAACCCCGAGGTACCTTTTTACCTTACCAGCGCCCTGAGCGTGGTGCGCCTAGCCGACGAAAGCAGCGAGGCCGACGACGAGGCCAGCCGCGTGCGCGCCGCCGAGGTAGTGGGCCGCCTGCGCCGCACCGGCAACGCCGCCTTTCCCTACGTGCTCGAAGACACCCAGCAGCGCCCGCTTTTCGTAACGCCCCGCGGCGATGTCTATAACAAAGCCGGCCAGCGCGTAGCAAAGCTGCACGATTAATCGTACAGTTGTCATTGCTTCGCTACGCTCGCAATGACAACTGTTTTCCTAATTCAACAAAATGCCCGAACTACCCGAAGTCGAAACCTACCGCCGCTTTATCAACGAAGTAGCGGTGGGCCAGACGATTACCGGCCTCGAAGTGCGCGACGCGCACGTGCTGGCCGTGCCCGAAGACGAGCTGCGTGTCGCCGTGGTGGGCCGCACCATCACCGGCACCGGCCGGCTGGGCAAAAACTGCTTTCTGGAACTGGATAATGGCCGCTTGCTGGTACTGCATTTTGGCATGACCGGCGACATCGGGGCCTTTCGCGATGCGCCCGACGCCCCGCGCTTCACCCGCGTGGCGTGGCAGCTGAGCGACTCGGGCCTGAACCTGGCCTTTATCGACCCGCGCAAGTTTGGCCGCATCCGGCTGGCCGAGAGCGCCGAAGCGTACCAAAAAGCCAAAAAACTGGGTCCCGACGCGCTACAGATAACCGCCGCCGAGCTGCACCAGAAGTTGAGCCGCCGCCGCGTATTCGTGAAGCCGCTGCTGCTCGACCAAAGCCTAACCGCCGGCCTCGGCAACTGGATAGTGGACGAGGTGCTGTTTCAGGCCAAAATTCACCCCGAGCGGCTGGGTAACTCGCTTTCCTTAACGGAAACTAACGCGCTGCACGCCGCCATTCAGCTAGTGCTGAAAACCGCTATTCGGCACGAGGCCAATTACCGGAATTTTCCGGCCAGCTTCCTCATCCACGCCCGCGAGTGGGACGATTCGGCCACGCCCGGCACCGACGCGCACACCTTTTGCCCACGCCACCCCAAGGTGAAGATTGAAAAGTTTTACGTGGGCGGGCGGGCTACCTACATCTGCCCCCGGTGCCAGCCCGCGCCGGCCGGCTAGCGTACTTTTGGGCCATGTTCACGCCCTCCCATTCCCTGCCCTACGGCCGCCAGCACATCAGCGACGCTGACGTGGCGGCCGTGGTCGAAACTCTCCGCTCCGACTTCCTTACCCAGGGGCCCCGCGTGGCCGAGTTTGAGGAAAAGTTTGCCGCCTACGTCGGCGCCAGGCACGCCGTGGCCGTGAGCAACGGCACGGCCGCGCTGCACCTGTGCGCGCTGGCGCTGGGCGTGCAGCCGGGCCAGCGCGTCATTACCACGCCCATCACGTTCGCCGCGTCGGCCAACTGCGTGCGCTACTGCGGCGGCGAGGTGCACTTTGCCGACATCGACCCGGCCACGGGCCTGCTCGATTTAAAAGCAGTTAGAAAGCTGCTCGAAGCGCACCCCAAAGGCTATTTTACGGGCCTTATTCCGGTCGATTTTGCCGGCCTGGCCGTGAACCTGCAAGAGGCGCGGGCACTGGCCGACGAGTTTGGCCTCTGGCTAATCGAGGACGCCTGCCACGCGCCGGGCGGCTTTTTTGTGGACAGCCACGGGGCCGAGCGCCGCTGCGGCAGCGGGCAGTTGGCCGAGCTGGCCATCTTTAGCTTTCACCCCGTCAAGCACATCGCCACCGGCGAGGGCGGCATGATAACCACCAACGACGATGCCCTGGCCCGCCACCTGCGCCGCCTGCGCACCCACGGCATCGAGCGCGAAGCCACCGGCCTACTGCGCCAAGACGAGGGCGGCTGGTACATGGAAATGCAGGAATTGGGCTATAACTACCGCATTTCGGACATCAATTGCGCGCTGGGCCTCAGTCAATTATCCCGCGCCGACGCGGGCCTGGCCCGCCGCCGCCAGCTGGCGGCGCAGTACGATAAGGCATTTGCCGAAGTGACCGGAGTAACCATTTTGGCTCCCGGCCAGGCGGGCCACGCCTACCATCTGTACGTTATTCAGGTAGAAAATCGGCGCGGCCTCTACGAGTTCTTGCGCACCAAAAATATTCTGGCTCAGGTGCATTACGTGCCGGTGCACCGCATGCCGTATTATGAAAAGCTGGGCTGGCAGGCCGGCGATTTTCCGCACGCCGAAGCTTACTACCGCCGCTGCCTCAGCCTGCCACTCTACCCCACCCTCACCGACGAGGAGCAGGCCTACGTTATCGCCTGCGTGCGGGATTTTCTAGCCCAAAACCCCGCGTGAGCGCCGCGCCCGACCCCGAGTATTTTGCGCAGCGCCTGGCCCTGGGCACCGCCCAGTTTGGCCTCGCCTACGGCCTGAACAACACGGCCGGCCAGCCCTCGGCCACGGCCGTGGCCGAGGTGCTGGCCGCCGCCCAGGCCGCTGGCCTCACGCTGCTCGACACCGCCGCTGCCTACGGCAACAGCGAGGCGCGGCTGGGCGAATTGGCAGGCAAAAACACGGCTTTTGAGCTGATTACCAAACTGCCGGCCGGGCCGCTCGCGCAGGTGGCGCAGCAGCTGGCCGAGTCGCTGAAGCGGCTGCGGCGCACGCAGCTGTATGGCGTCCTGTTTCACGCTTTCAAACCCTTGCAAGACGAGCCCGCCGCCTGGCAAGCGCTGCAAGCGGCGCGGGCGGCGGGGCAGGTGGCGCGCATTGGCGTGTCGCTCTACCACCCGCCCGAGGCCGAGTGGCTGCTGGCCCAGGGCTGGGACGTGGACCTAGTGCAGGTGCCGTATAATTTACTCGACCAGCGCTTTGCCACCTTGCTGCCGCGCCTGGCGGCCCGGGGCGTGGAGGTGCACGTGCGGTCGGCCTTTTTGCAAGGCCTGCTGCTGCGCGAACTGGCCGCGCTGCCCACGTTTTTCCAGCCGCTGGCCCCGAAGCTGACCCGCCTGCGAGCGCTAGCCACCGAAGCCGGGGTGCCACTGCCCGCCGCGCTGCTGCTCTTCGCCGCCTACGCGCCCGGCGTGGCGCGGGCCGTCATTGGGGTAGACTCCGTGGCTAATTTGCACGAAAACCTGGCCGCCGCGCAGTACCTAAGCGCGGCCGAAGCGCTGCGCCCGGCCCTGGCCGCACTGGCCGAACCTACCGACACTTTCATCCTCCCCTACGCATGGCCGCCGCGCCCCTGACCGACAGTTTTTACCGCACCCTATTCGACCTCAGCGGCCAAGTAGTGCTGCTCACGGGTGGCTACGGGCACCTGGGGCAGGCCATTGCGGCGGGCCTGCTGGCCCACGGCGCGCAAGTGGTAGCGCTGGGGCGCGATGAAGCGAAGTTTGAAGCCACCTTCCCGGAGCGGCCCAGCACGCTGCATTTCGTGGCCTGCGACGTGGCCTCGACCGAATCGGTGCAGGTGGCTTTTCGGCGCAGCCACGAGCAATTTGGCCTGCCCAGCGTACTCATCAACAACGCCTACTACGCCCAAGGCCAGCAGCCCGACGCACTCTCCGACGCCGATTTTGCCCTGGGCCTCGACGGCTCGGCGGGCGCGGCTTACCGCTGCCTGCGCGAAGTGCTGCCTTACCTGCGCGAGCGCGGCGCCGGCAAAATCATCAACGTGGCCTCCATGTACGGCGTCGTGGCCCCCGACTTCGCGGCCTACGACGAGCACCCGCAGTTTCTGAACCCGCCGCACTACGGCGCCGGCAAGGCGGCTATTATTCAACTCACCAAGTACTTCGCCTCGTACCTAGGCCCCGAAAACATCCAAGTCAACTGTGTCTCGCCGGGCGCGTTTCCTTCGGATAAGGTGCGCGAAAAAGAAGGTTTTGAAGGCGAGCTGCGCCGCCGCATCCCGCTCGAGCGCGTGGGCGAGCCTCAGGATTTGGCTGGCGCGTTTGTGTTCCTCAGCGCAGCCGCGTCGAACTTCGTAACGGGCAACAACCTGGTGGTGGATGGCGGCTGGACTATCCGCTGATTTTTCCGTCCGTCATGCTCATCTGGCGTCCGCTTGTCGAAGCATCTCTTTCGTACCGTTGAGCTAAGCGATGAAGCGATAGAAATGCTTCGACAAGCGGACGCCAGATGAGCATGACGGACGTTCTTTTAACACTAAACTAATGGTACTCGTCCTCATCCAAGCCCGCCTGGGGTCGTCGCGGCTGCCGGGCAAGTCGGCCCTGCCGCTGCCCCTGTCGGCAACGGCGCCCGAGCGCACCATTTTGGGCCACGTAGTAAGCCGGGCGCGCCGGGCGGCTTGCGTCAGCAAAGTTATAGTAGCTACTACTAACCAGCCGCTTGATGAGCCCCTGGTGGCCCTTGCCGCACAGTTGAGCGTGGGCGTGTTTCGGGGCGATGAGCAAGACGTACTCGGCCGCTTTGCCGGGGCTTTAGCACAAGCTGAAGGCGTTGATACGGTGGTGCGCCTCACCGCCGACAACCCGGCCATTGACCCGGCTTTCATCGACGCGGCCGTGGCGCACCACCGTGCTACCAGCGCCGACTATACCTACACCAGCGGGCTGCCGCTCGGCACCAACATCGAGGTTATCAACGCCGCCGCCCTACTGCGCGCCCACCGCGAGGCCACCCAGCCCGACGAGCGCGAGCATGTGACGCCCTACCTGCGCCGCCATCCCGCGCTGTTTCGGCTCGAAACCCTGGCGCTGGCCGTGCCGCCGGCCGTGGCTGGGCTGCGCCTCACGGTAGACTACCCCAGCGACTACGCGCTGCTCAGCCTGCTTTTCAGTTACCTAGGTCCTGGTTTTTCGCTCACCGACCCAGCGGGCCTGCCCGCGCTGCTGGCTCAGCACCCGTGGCTGGCGGCAATCAACGCCGCCAACGCGCAAGTGCGGGCCTAGCAGCGGCCCGCCGTTTCTTTGCGGCATGGTCGATACCCTGGAAAAAGCGCCTACGCCGCGCCTCGTGCTGCGGGCCGATGGCAACAGCCAACTTGGCCTCGGCCACGTGATGCGCCTGCTAGCGCTGGCCGAGCTGCTGCGGGCTGATTTTTCGGAAATAACATTTCTACTTCAAACCCCCGATACCGCGCTCGCAAATTTGCTGCAAGAAGCTGCCGTAGAGTTAGTTGCCTTGCCGGCCGCGTTAGTAGCCGCAGAGCCCGCTACCGTGCTGCCGCCGCTGCTACGCCCAACCGATGTGCTGGTGCTCGATGGCTACGGCTTCGATTTTGCCTACCAATCGGCGGTGCGGTCGCTGGTGGCCCACCTGGTTTGCCTCGACGACCTGCACGCGTTTCCCTTCGCCGCCGACCTCGTGCTCAACCCCGCCGGCGGGCTTACCACGGCTCACTACGACCTGCGCGCGCCCACCGCCCGCCTGCTGGCTGGCCCCGGCTATGCCCCGCTCCGGGCGGCTTTTGGGCGGCCGGCCGGGCCGGCCGCCCCCGTGGCCCCGCCCAGCCACGTGCTGGTGTGCCTGGGCGGGGCCGACCCGCGCCACCTCACCCGCGCCACGGCGGCGGCGCTGCTGGCGCTGCCCGCCGTGGCGCACGTGCACGCCGTGGTGGGCAGCGCCTACGCCGGCTGGGCCGAGCTGCGCGCCTGGGCCGCGGCGCAAGGACCGCGCCTCACGCTGCACCGGGCGCTGCCGGCCGGCCAACTAGCGGCGCTCATGCGGCAGTGCGGCGCGGCGGTGCTCTCGCCCAGCACCGTCAGCTACGAGTATTGCGCGGCGGGCGGCGGGCTGCTGCTGACGCTGCCCACGGCCGATAACCAGCACGACCTCGACCACTTTTTGCGAGCGGCGGGCCTGGCCCTGCCCTACCCCACCGCGCCCAACGTGCTCACGGCCGCCGAGGCCCCACGCCTGGCCGAGCAGCTGCGCCAGGCCCAGCGTCGGCACTTCGACGGGCAGCAGGGCCCGCGCCTGCGGCAGGAATTCGCGGCCCTGCAAGTGCCCGCTGCGCCGTTGCGCCTGCGGCTCGTGCAAGCGTCTGACTCGGCCCAGCTGCTGGCCTGGACTAACGACCCCGCCACCCGGCAGCAGTCGTTTGACCCCGCACCCGTGCCGCTGGCGCGGCACGAAGCCTGGCTGGCCGGCCAGCTCGCCCAGCCCGCACGCTACCTGCTGCTGCTGGCCGAAGCCACGGCTACCAACGAGCCGGCGGGGCTTATTCGCTTCGCGCTGAACACGATAAACGAGCCTGGCACCGAGCCCGAGCCAACTGCCACGCTGAGCTACTCGCTGGCGCCCGAATGCCGGGGGCGTGGCTGGGCGGCCCCGCTGCTGCTGGCTGGCACGCGGGCGGTGCTGGCGGCACTTCCGCACGTAGCGCGGGTGCTGGGCGAAGTCAAGGCCGACAACGTGGCCTCGGTGCGGGCGTTTCGGCGGGCGGGCTATGGCGAGGTGGCGGGCACCGGGCCGGTGGGCAGCCGTACCTTTGCCTGGGTAGCCGCCCCGGTGGCCTAGCGCCTTTTTGCTCATGGAAATTACGATTGGCGGCCGGCCCGTTGGCCCCGCCCACAAGCCGTTTATCATCGCCGAGATGTCGGGCAACCACAACCAGCGCCTCGACCGGGCGCTGGCCCTGGTGGACGCCGCCGCCGCGGCCGGCGTCGATGCCCTCAAGCTGCAGACCTACACCGCCGACACCATCAGCATGGATACGGGTTTCGTGATTCGCGAAGAGGGTAAGTCGCTGTGGGAAGGCAAGAGTTTGTATCAGCTTTATAAAGAAGCCTATACGCCCTGGGAGTGGCACGCTGCCATTTTCGAGCGGGCGCGGCAGCACGGGCTGCTGGCCTTCAGCTCGCCGTTTGATGAAACGGCGGTGGACTTCCTGGAAAGCCTCGACGTGCCGGCCTACAAAATTGCGTCGTTCGAGAATGCGCATTGGCCGCTGCTGCGCCGGGTAGCCGCCACCGGCAAGCCCGTGATAGTGAGCACCGGCGCGGCCACGCTCAGCGAGATTGACGAGGCCGTGCGCGTGCTGCGCGGCGCGGGCTGCCGCGAGCTGGTGCTGCTGAAGTGCACCAGCACCTACCCCGCCTCGCCGCTGAATACCAACCTGCGCACGATACCCGTGCTGGCCGAAACCTTCGGCTGCCCGGTGGGCCTGAGCGACCACACCATGGGCGTGGGCGCCAGCGTGGCCGCCGTGGCGCTGGGCGCCTGCGTCATCGAGAAGCACTTCACCCTACGCCGCGCCGACGGCGGCGTCGATTCGGCGTTTTCGCTGGAGCCGGAGGAACTGAAACTACTGGTAGACGAAACCACCCGCGCCCAACAGGCGCTGGGCACCGTGCAACTGTGCGTGCAGGCCAGCGAGGAGAAGAGCCGCATCTTTAAGCGCAGCATCTACGTGGCCCGTCCGGTAGCGGCGGGCGAATTATTAACTATTGATAACCTGCGCATTATCCGCCCCGGCGATGGCTTGTTGCCCCGGTACTGGGACGTAATTTTGGGCCGCCGCGCCGCTCGCGATTTGCAGCCCGGCACGCCGCTGACCTGGGACGCGCTGCTCGGCGAGCCGGCAGCGGGCTCGCCCTCGTGAGCGGCCAGGTAGCCCGGCTGCGCGACATTTTGCAGCTGCGCTTCACCGATTTATTTGCCGGGATGCCCGCCTCGGTACTGGCCAGCATTTCGCCCGCCAGCCCGCTCCGGCGGCTGGCGCGGGTGGCCGGCTACGCGGGGCTGCGGCTGGTGGGGCACCTGTTTCAGCCCATCCGCAACCCCGAGCAGCTGCGCGGCGCGGTGTGGCTCTACGTAGTGAGCGCCAACAACTACGACGCGCTCAGCTTCATAAAGGAAGCCCGGCCCGACGCGGTGCTGGTGGCGGGCCAGGGCAAGAATATCGGGCGCTACGGCCGGGTGGTGAACCGGCTTTCGCTGCGGCGCAAAATCTTGTACTACTGGCAGTACCCGGCCGCGCTGCTGGGGCTGCGGCGGGCGGTGGGCGGCCGGGCGTTGCGGTTTTTCGACCTCGTTTTCTACGCCCTCGGCTACTACGAGGTATACCGCCGGGCCCTGCGCCACTACCGGCCGCAGGCCGTAATACTTGCCAACGACCACAACGACGACGCCCGCGCCCTGCTGCTGGCCTGCCGCGCCGAGGGCGTGCCCACCGCCTACGTGCAACACGCCAGCGTGAGCACCAATTTCCCGCCCCTGGGCTTCGACCTGAGCTTGCTCGAAGGCCAGGACGCACTCGACAAATACCGCCAGTGCGGCCCCGTGCGCGGGCGCGTCGAGCTGGTAGGAATGCCCAAGGCCGACGCCTTTTTGGCCCAGCGCAATACCGCGCCGCAGGTGCGCCGCGTGGCCGTGGCCTGCAACCTGCTCGACGAGCTGCCCGCCCTCACCGAAACGCTCGCCTACCTGCTGCGCGAGCTGCCCGCGCTCACCTTCACGCTGCGCCCCCACCCCGGCGACCGCCGCGACTTCACGGCCCTGCGCCAGGCGCTGCCGGGCTTGCAGTGGAGCGACCCGCACCAGGAAAACGTATTCCAATTTCTGCAAACGCACGAGGCGCTGGTGGCCGCCGACACCAGCACCCACCTCGAAGCCGCGCTGCTCAACGTGGCCAGCGTGTACTACCGCTTTTCGCCCACGCCCACCCTGGCCGACTACTACGGCTACGCCGCCCACGGCCTCAGCGAGTGGGCGCACTCGCTGCCCGAGCTGGCCGCCGCCCTCGGCCGCCTGGCCCGGCACAAGCCACTCGACCTCTACCGCCGCGCCGTCTACTACAACGCCACCCTGGGCACGCCCGACGAGGGCCACAGCCGCGCGCTGGCCGTGCGCCGGCTGGGCGAGTGGCTGGCCGCCCCGGCCGCAGGGGCGTAGTTTTGTGGCCCTTATGCCCACGCCCATTTCCACGCTTCCGCCGCTGGCAGCCACGCCTGTACCGGCCGAAATACGGCTACGCTACGTGCTGGAGCATTTCGCGCTAGCCTACCCCGGCGCGCTCATTAGCGTGATTGGCTACGCCGACACGCAGCCTTTGGTGGAAATAGCCGCAGCCGGCGAAGCCTTTTTTGAGGAGGTTAAGCCCTACCCAGCCGCACCCAACTGGCGCGAGTGGCAGGGGCAGCAGATACCGTTTTTCTTCGACCAGCCCGAAAAGCCGCTGCTAGTTCTACAAGCAGAAAAAGCCGTTATCGCGGCCGACCTCATCTCGGCCGCGTTTTACCTGCTAAGCGGCTGGCAGGAATATTTCTCCAGTGAGCGCGACCGGCACGGGCGCTTCCCTTATGCGGCCAGCGTGCAGTATAAATATGGCTTCGTGGCGCTGCCGGTAGTCAATTACTACTTCGATGTATTGCGGGTGGCCATAGAGCACGTGAGCGGACAGCCATTGCGGCCGCGCCGCTGGGGCAGCCAAAAGGCGCCTTTTGCGGCCTTCATCTCGCACGATGTCGACAACCTGCGCAGCGCCTGGAAAGCGCCCGCCAAGGCCGCGTGGCAGCAACGCCAGTTTGGCCGCTTCGGCCGGCTGCTGTGGCAGCACCTGACCCAGCCCGATGCCTGGGACAATCTAGAAGCGGTGGCGGCAGCTACGGCGCAGTATGAGGCTGAGTCAACCTTCTTTCTATTATCAGTCAAAGGCCGTGCAGCTAATGGCACGCCTAACGCAGATTATAAATTGGCCGAGTCAAAATTTTGGCAACGCCTACCTGCTCAGTGCACGCTAGAACTGCACGGCAGCATTGGTACCTCTACCGATGCTCAAATGCTGCGCGATGAGGACGAAGAAATATTGGATGCGCTAGGTGTGCGTTTTCATTACCTAAGCTGGGACTCGGCTCAAACCCCCACTACAGTAGAGAAATGTGGGTTTCTTTTTGATTCAACCCTGGGTTTTGCAGAGCACTACGGCTTTCGACATAGCTATTGCCAGCCATTCTATCCCTTCAATTTTGAGCGCGGCCGAGCCGCCAATTTCCTCGAAATCCCGCTCAACGTGATGGACGCCACGCTGCACCACCCCCACTACTTGCAGCTCGCGCCCGCCGAAATACTGCCCGCCCTCGCGCCGGTTTTTGCCGAGATAAAGCGCTTTGGCGGGGTGGCTTCGGTGCTGTGGCACAACGAGAACTTCGACCCGGCCAACACCCGAAACGGCCCGCGCCAGTTTCACGAGATTATGGCGCACTTGCAGGCAGAAGGCGCCGCCTTCCGCACCGGCCGCGACATCTGGCAAGAGTTCACCGCCGAGCCGGCTGCTAACTCTTAACTCAAAACTCTTAACTCTTCAGTCAATTTGGGTATCGTTCAGCGGCAGGGGCTGCGCAACACTATTATTTCCTACGCGGGGCTGGCCATCGGCTTTGTCAATACTACGCTGGTGCTGCCACGGCTGCTCTCGAGCACGCAGGTGGGCCTGGTGGCATTACTGGTGTCGATAGCTACCATAGCGCAACTGGTGGCGGGGTTAGGCTTCACCAATACCACAATGCGGTTTTTCCCTTATTTCCGCAACCGGGAGGCGGGGCATTCGGGGTTTTTGCCGCTGCTGCTGGGGGTGCCGCTGGCCATGTTTGGGGTGGTGGCCACGGCGATGTGGCTGGGCAAGCCGCTAGTACTGCGCTGGTACGCCAAGCAAGCGGAGCTCATCAGCCCGTTTTACGCCGTGATGCTGGGCATAGCACTGTTCATCCTGCTTTACAACCTGCTCGAAGCTTATACTAAATCACTCTACCATACCTCTTTCTCGTCGCTGCTTACCGATGTGGTGCAGCGGGTGCTCATCGTGAGCGCGGCGGGCCTGTACGGGGCGGGCTACCTGTCGTTTTCGGGGTTTGTGCTGGCCAATATGGGGGCCTATGCCTTCATTTCGGCGCTGCTGCTGGGCTACCTGGCTGTTATTGGCGAGCTGCACCTGCGGCCCACGCGGGCGGTGCTGCGGGTGCGGCCCATGGGCGAGCTCGTGCGCTTTGGCAGCTTCGCGCTGCTCGGCAACGTGTCGGGGGTAATCCTGGTGACCATCGACACGCTGATGCTGGCCCATTACGGCCTCGACAAAACGGGCATTTACAACATTGCCTTCAACATCAGCACGGCGCTGGCCATCCCGTTTCGGGCGTTGTACAAGACCGCCTACCCGCTCGTGGCCGACTACTGGAAGGAAAACGCGACGGCCAAAATGCTGGATTTTTACCGCCGCACTACCCGCCTTACCACGGCGCTGGGCGCGTACCTGGCCGTGGGCATCGGGCTGAATTTGCCGTTCATCTACGGCCTCATCAACAAGCCCGAGTACGCGGCGGGCACGGTGGCGGTGCTGCTACTGCTGGCGGGCCGCCTCACCGACGGCATCACGGGCCTCAACGGCATTATCGTGGTCACGTCGCCGCGCTACCGCTACGATTTGGTGTTTAGCGTAGGCCTGGCCTTACTCGTCATCGGGCTCAATGCGCTGCTTATCCCGCGCCTGGGCCTCACCGGCGCGGCCCTTTCCAATGCCGTGGCGCTGGGTGGCATCAACCTGCTGCGCACCTGGTTTGTGTGGCGCAGCTTTGGCTGGCAGCCCTTTGACCGCCGCGTGGCCTACCTGCTGGCGCTGGCGGCCGGCGCGGGCGCCCTGGCCTGGGCGCTGCCCGATATGCCCAATATCTGGCTGACGCTGCTGCTGCGCGGCGGCGTGTTCACGGCGCTCTACGGGGCCGGGCTGCTGCTGAGCGGCTGGGTGCCCGAGGTGTCGGCCGTGGCCAAGAAGCTGGGCGGCGCGCGGCGGTAGCGGCCGGAGCTTTGGCTTTATCTTGGGCTTATGACCACTAGCAGAGCTGCTAAAAGCGCGTTTCGACACGCAATCAGGCTGGGTACGGGCCAGGCCTACCTGCTGGCGCGGGCGCGCCCGGAAGTCGATTTTTCGGTGCACATCATCGAGGCGGCGCTTCGGTGTTTTGCCTACGACGGGCAGGCGGAGCCTAACCGGGCGGCGTATCTCTACGAGTTGTATTGCCTGGTGCCGCAGCAGGCGCGCATTCGGCGGGCGGTGCTGCGCGGCCTGGCCACCGAGCGCGCCGATACCTGGGCGCTGACCCAGCTTTTTGGGCTCACGCTCTTTTTTGCCCAGCAAGGCAATGCAGCGGCCCGAAAAGCTCTCTACCACAATTTCTTGCGCAACCCCATCTGCGGGAGCGACTGGGCAGGAGCTGACGAAGTAATCAAGCTAGATGGCTTGGCCGGGCTGCACTATATAGCCCGCAAGTATGGGCAGCGCTTGGCGCGGCATCCCGACGACTGGCAGGACGACGGCCCGGTTGAGTTTCTTCGAAAGCAATGTCCGACCCTTGATGTCTGGGCGGAGTTACGCCAGTGGGCCGAAACTGATGCTGACGTGCTGCGCTACCTCCAAAATGTGAAGAACACGCTGGCCAGCCAAGCCTATTACCAAGCAGCCCGGCCCCAGCCCGCGCCCATGCCCACGCTGGAATCGCTTTTGCAGCGCCCGCCGGGCACCTATGTGCGCGGGGCCATGCGCCGGCAGCTGCCCGGCCCCGCGCAAGCCCGGCAGCTGGCCGAGCGCCTGCTCACCGAGCAAAACCCCGCCGTGCTGGAAAACCTGCTGTACCTGTTTTCCCAAATTAAATTTCCGCTGGGCTACGCGCCCATGCTGGCCCTGGCCCGCCAGAAAGCTGGCCGCCGCCGCCTTGCCGAGCTGGCTACCGCTGCCCTGGCGCACTTGCCAGCGCCCGAAGTCCGGGAATTTGCCTTGCAAAAGCTGGCGCGCACCACCCGGCCAGACCAGTACACGGGCATCTTGCGCGGCAACTACCAGGCGGGCGACGCGGCGCTGCTGACCAGCCTTGTCGAACGCTTTCACAACGAGCACACTACCGAAGGCTTGGCCATCAGCTACGTCGCTATCTACGAAGCCAACCCTACGCCCGAGTGCGCCGGCCCGCTCCTCGCGCTGTACGCTAAAATGAACTGCGGTATGCACCGCTACGAGGTAGTAAAGCTGCTCCTGGCCAACGGCGTGCTACCGGCCTGGCTGAATGCGGAGCTGCCTTTCGACAGCTACCACAAAACCCGGCTGCTGCACCAGCCGCTGGCCTAACTAGCTGATTTGGGGAAAGCTACCGTACCGACCATAGTACCGGCCGCTTGCGCGCGCTACCTCACTGCGGTCATCTGAAACAGCGTTAAAACGTAATATCAAACTCGCCCCGCGTTACGGCGACCTGGTTCGGCGCACCCGGCGCGCCCAGACCCGAGGGCCACGCCGCATCGAAGGTAAAGGTGCCTGTTGCTATACCTTGCTCTGCATTGTAGCGCGTAAACGTGGCCTGCCCCGATGGGGCGGCTGCGGTATATGTAATGTAATCGGTAAAATATATGGGGCTGGCCCCGTAATACGTGTAGGTGCCGTAGCAGGGCATACCAAGCCCAAGGGTACCCAACGAGTAGGTGCCAACGCCCACAAACCCTTTTCCGTCGTTTTTGAGCAATGCCAACCCTGCTTCGTGCACTTCGGCTGATGTACCAAAGCTGCCCGACCGAGCCCGAATGTCAACAGATGTCAGCCTGTCATTCACTTTAATAAAATCAGTAGCCGAATAAGCTTTGCCATTCATCACCCACTTAAAGGTGCCGCGCCCTATACCGTCGTGCGTGATGGGCGGAATGGGCGGCGTGGCCGTAGTTCCGGCCACTACCGTAGTGTTTACCCAATAGGGAAAAGACTTGGCCGCCGTTGTCTCAAAATGCACTTCATACCTGCCCGGCGGCAAAGTCGGGAAGCTGAAGGCACCTGTTTGGGGGTCTGGCGTCGCCGTGTATTCGGTCTTATCAGGGCCAATGGCAGTCACTTTCAAGAGCTGCCCCACCCCGGCCACCGGGGCCATTGTACCGATAATGGCCCCGGAGGGAGCCACTTCGTCTTTGCGAGTGCAGGAAGTGGCTAGCAGGCCTAGGGCCAGCACAAAATAAGGCAGCCGGGCGCGAGATTGGAGCAGCACCAGGAAGGAGAGGAAAGGAGATTGAGTAGCCCGGCGAAGATAGCAGCACCTAACTGTATCACTTGCAAATCAGGCTATATAAAATTGCATCTCGGGTTCTCAACCGCCCTGTACTGCGTTGCTGGCTACCGCTGACGTGTATCGCTACCCCTACCCCCGCTTGGCTATCTTATTCCCCGTGATGCTCCGCTGCCGATTAGCCTTGAAGCGCGCATCATCGACGGCGCTTTTGGCCTGGTGCTTGGTGGCGCGACCTTGCACGCGGGCGCGCCACCGGCGCCACGAGGCGGGCTTTAGCTCGCGGCGCATCAGCCGGATTACCTCGTCTTCCGGGAGGCCAAACTGGGCCAGAATGGCCTCGAAGGGCGTGCGGTCTTCCCAGGCCATTTCAATGACGCGGTCGGTTTGCTGGTCGGTTAGCGCGGGCAAAGGCTGGCTCATAAACAAAACGCGCCGCCCCGGCAAACTACCGGGGCGGCGCGTTGATAAGGGTTTTGGGCGGGTAAGCGTTCGCCCCGAGGCCCTTTATTTGCGGTTTCAGGCGGTTAGCTGGCGGTGGCCTGCGCCTCTTGCAGCCGCGCCCGCAGTTGCTGCACCTCGCGCTCCAGCTCCAGGTTGCGGAAGGTCACTTTCACTTCCAAGTCCTGGTACGAGCGGGTGAGCTGCTCTTGCAGCTGGCGCATGGCCGTAACGTCGGAGATGGTGCCGATGAAACGGTAGGCCTTGGTGCGGGCCGCGTCGAAAAACGCCCGGCCCGTGGCCCGGGCCCACAGCACGGGCTGGCCAGGCACCTGCCACCGGGTGCGATACTCGATGTCGTAGCTGCCCGGGCCGGCGGGGTCGAAGGCCTGCTCGACGGCGGCCACGGTAGCGGCGCGGTCGTCGGGGTGCACCAGCGCCACGAAGTCGGCGTAGGTCACGTTTTGGTCGGCGGGCACGCCAAAAAGCTCTTTGCAGCGCGGCGACCAGGTCAGGGCATCGGCCACGAGGTCGTAGTCCCAGGTGCCCACGCCGGAGGCGTCGACGGCCGTTTGCAGGCGCTCGAAGGAAGCGAAATCAGTAGTTGTCACGATTTATAGCTAATTAAGGGTGAACCAGAAACAGCTCCAGGCCCGATTGGAAGTAAAGCACCAGCGTGCGGTAGGCGCCATCGGCCGAGCGGCGCAGGCGCGTCACGAGGGCGGTCACGATTTCGGAAGCCAACTCCAGCTGCAAATACGGGCGGCTCAAGAGGCTGTCGCGCTCCACCGTCCACTGGCCTTTGGCCGGGGCGGCGGGCGTTTCGAGATGCCAGTGGCCATCGTGCAGGTGCAGGTGCGTGGCCTGGGCCAGCGGGGTAGTCGGGTCGGCCTGGCTGAGCACACGGTCGACCACGCGCCAGCTACCGTGCAGGTAGGGGTCGGGCACCTGTTGCAGGTTCACGTCAAGTAAGTAGGGGTTCATAGAGGTGGCGCAGCGGTTTAGGCTGCTGCTACACGTGAAGTAAGGCGGTAGTTCGGCCCGGGGGCCTAGCCTGCGTTTTTTAAAAGCAAGTTCAGATGACTGCCAGCCAGCGGCTTACAAAAACAGTTGCGTAAGGACTTCCGGAAAAAAGAAGAATATGACCAAGTAAAACACCAGCGCTGGCAGCCCTATCGCGGCCAGCAGCCCCGGCAGCGTGAGCGCCCGGGGCACCGCCCCGGCGGCTTCCCGGCGCAGCTTGCTGTGCTGCTGGCCGTAAAAATAATAGATAAGCAGGCCCGCCACCAGCCACACGTAGAGCCGCACCCAGGTAGCAAGCGGCAGGCTGGCCATCATCACGAGGCAGGTCACGATGCCTAGGATGGGCACCACCGGCACCCACGGCGTGCGGAAGCTGCGGGGCGCGTCGGGGTTGGTGCGGCGCATGATGAGCACGCCCAGGCACACCATCACGAAGGCCAGCAGCGTGCCGATGCTCACCATTTCGCCTACCACGTCGATGGGCACGAAGCCCGCGAACAAGGCAATGAACACGCCCAGCAGCAGGTTGGACTGCACCGGCGTGCGAAACTTGGGGTGGATTTTGGAGAAGGCCGGCGGTAGCAGCCCGTCTTTCGACATCGAGAAAAACACCCGCGACTGCCCCAGCAAATCGACCAGAATCACGGACGTGTAGCCCACCAAAATAGCCAGAATAATGGCCCCGCTGAGCCAGGCGTAGGGCGTTTTTTCGATGGCGATGGCTACCGGCGCGGCGCTGCCCTTAAACTCGGTATAGTTGGCCACGCCCGTGAGCACGTAGCCAAACAGCACGAACAGCACGGTGCAGACTAGCAGCGAGCCCAGAATGCCGATGGGCATGTTGCGCTGCGGGTTTTTGGTTTCCTGCGCCATTGTAGCTACAATGTCGAAGCCAATGAAGACGAAGAAAATCACGCCCGCCCCCCGCAGAATCCCACTCAGCCCAAACTCGCCAAACGTGCCCGTATTGGCCGGGATGTAGGGCTGGTAATTGGCGGGGTCGATGTACTGCCAGCCCAGTGCGATGAACACCAGCACCACCGCCACCTTCAGGGCCACCACCAGCGCGTTAAACCACGCCGAGCCCTTGGTGCCCCGCGTGACGATGGCCGTGATGGCCAGCACGATGAGCATAGCCGGCACGTTCACGTAACCGCTCACGGTGGAGCCGTCGGCCAGCGTCGCGCTTTCGAACGGCGACAT
>JAKONR010000065.1 GCA_022701825.1 Hymenobacteraceae bacterium
AGCTGGGCAACGTGGCCTGCGTGCTGGAAAAGATGCTGCCGCTCACCGCCGAGTGCTCGGTGCTGGTGGCCCGCGGCTGGGATGGGCAGGTCGTGAGCTTCGCCCCGCAGCGCAACGTGCACGAGGCAGGCATTTTGGCTGTGACCCACGCCTATGAGGGCGCGGTGCCCCCGACCCTGGCCGAGCGGGCGCGCGAGGCGGCCATTGCCATCGCGCAGCACATCAACTACGTGGGGGTGCTGTGCGTCGAGTTTTTTGTGGTGGACGACGGTAGCGCGCACGGCGGCCTGATAGTCAACGAGATGGCCCCGCGCCCGCACAACAGCGGCCACTACACCATCGACGCCTGCGACGCGTCGCAATTCGACTTGCAAGTGCACGCGATGGCGGGCCTGCCCCTACCCCAGCCGCGCCAGCACTCGCCGGCCATCATGCTCAACCTGCTGGGCGACGTGTGGTTTGGCCCCGATGGCCAGCAGCGCGAGCCCGACTGGTACGCCGTGCTGAGTTTGCCCGGCGCGCATCTGCATTTATATGGTAAGCTAGAGGCCCGCGCCGGCCGCAAAATGGGCCACTTGACTATCACCGGGCCGGATGTGGCTGGGGTCAAAGCAGTGGCGCGCCGCGCGGCGGAGCTGCTCGGCTTGCCGGGGCTGGATGCTATTTAGGGCTTTAGTCGGCCAGGCGTGGCGCCTCACCCCCCGGCCCCCTCTCCGAAAAGGAGAGGGGGAGCCGACTGTAAGCAGACGTTCGCAATCGTTGAGTAGGCGTCAGGCTCCCCCTCTCCTTTTCGGAGAGGGGGCCGGGGGGTGAGGCGCCACGCCTGGCCGACGCTCACTTATCACTCCCAAAAGCCACCGCAAATTCCTGGGCAAACTCTTCCAACTTAACCTTGCCCAGAGCCGGCTTATGCTGCGCGTAATCCTCGCCTAGCGTACCATTGCTCATGCTAGCGTAGATGTCCACGATATCGGCGGCAACACTAGCGGGCAGGCCGTTTTGAAGCAGGTTAGCGCGCATTTGCTCGTCGGTAAAGGCGACCCAACGTAGGTCGGGGCGGCCGATGGCGGCGCCCAGGGCCTGCGCTACCTCGTCCTGGGTGCGCTCGTCGCTGGCGACGTAGCGGACGGTGCGGCCAGCGGGGGCAGATTTAACCAATTCTTCGGCGGCCGCGGCGGCAATGTCGCGCGGGTGCACCAGCGCCACTCGGTAGTCACCGGCGCAGTTGGCTCCCATAAAGCCCGCCCCCTTTATCATACCCACGAAGCCGTAGTAGTTGGTAAAAAACGAAGTAGGGCGCAGGTGCGTGAGCATCAGGCCCGGCACCGCCGCCAGGATTTCCTCCGCGTCGTGCGAGCCCAGGATGCCGCCGGTGCCGTGGTCGCGGTGGGCGCCCCAGCTGCTGAGATGCACCACCCGCCGCACGCCCGCCTGCTGCACAGCCTGCGCGTAGTGCCGGGCGATGCGCTGGAAATAGGCCCGCGAATCGGCCTCGCGGTGGCCGCCCCCTATCATGGCATACAGGGCGTCGGCCCCGGCGCAGGTGGCGGCCAGGAGGTTCGCATCCTCAAACGAGCCGATGGCGGCGCTGGCCCCCAGGACCTCGATGGCGGCCCGCCGCTCGGGCTGGCTGCTGATGACCGTGACGGCGTGGCCTTGCCGCACCAGCTCGGTGGCGAGCGGCAGGCTGATGTTCCCGAGGGAACTATCATAATAGCCCTTTTCAGCACGCCAGGGCACTATTTCAGAAGTCGGGGCATTGCCGGGGGCATGTTGGCCCATTTTCATGCCCGCTCAGCGCCCCAACGGCCCACCTTTCAGGGGCAAATAAAGCGAGGAAACCCAACAAGCCACTATGGATTTAGCAGCTTGTAACTGTGATTTTTAGTTGTGGAAAATTTCCCGTAAATTTGTGGGAAATAACCACAAAAATACATGGCTGAAATTTCTGGCGAGGTAGGGGTCCCGTTGGGCAGAAGTGGCACGGGTGCCGCCTACGTGCTCGGGGGCCGCGAGCCGAGCGCCCTCTCTATTCTAGTGCAGGGCGACCAAGTGCGCGCCGTGGCTCAGCAGCGCGCCCAGGCCGCGAAGCTCAAAGCCGACCAGGAGAACGCCAAGCAGTTTAACGACTTCGTAAAGTTCGACCAGGACGGTAGCCCCTACTTTGGCGAAACACTCAACAACGAGGTGTACAAAAAGGTAATGCCCGACCTCACGGGCATTTTCAAGCAAAACAACGGCGACCTGTTCGCCCGCCAAACCGCCGCCGCTGCCTACATGCAGCGCGTCAAAAACGAGACTACCCAAAGCGCCGCCAAGACAAAGTACATTACCGACCAACTGCGTGCCATCCAGGGCGACAAAAACCTATTCGATAGCGAGTACGCTGCGCAAAGCCTGTCGGCCGCCCGCCGCCGTGAGGATGGCACCAATCAACTGCCCTCGGAGTTTGACGCCGAGAAGTGGCACGAAGGCTTACTGGGCGACGAGAAGCTGTACAAGGAGCCGGAAGTAATCCGCCGCGCTACTGAAAAGCTTGCCCCCATCATTACGCAGCGCGTGGCCGAGGCCGGCCAGCTTGGCGGGCAGCACTCATCCGACCAAGTGCGCGGGCGTTTTATCGCCTTCGACGGGAAGGGCCACGCCATCCTCAATGCCGATGGCACGCCCAAGCTCAACCTGACCGCCGACACCCAGGCCCTGCTCGAATCCGACCCGCTATTCAAGCTCAAGGTCGATGCGCGGGAGAAGGCTTACGAGAAGCAACGCGAGGCCGACCCCAGCCTGCCGCAGATGAGCCGCCGTGGCCACATGGCGCAGATGGTCGGCCCACTGGCGTTTTATGACCAGACGAAAGACGAAGGACTCAATGCGCAGGTGCGCCAGCCGCGCGTAACCACCCCCGACCCCAAGCAGCTAGTCGCCACGCCCACCGTGTCGCGCCAAACCTCCTACTACAACGAGCCTGGAAGCTCGGTAAAACTCCCCAACCACTACGCCGCCGTGGGGCGCTCGCTCGGCACGAAGGCCGGCCCAGGTATCCAGGTAGAAACCAACAGCGGCGAAATATCCATTGTCGGGGGCAACGGCGAAGTAACCCGACCCAACACACCCGAGGCCAACAGCCGCGTTCCCGTGCAATTGCTTAGCCGCGACTACGTGCTGTACGCCAACGGCAAGCGCCTTGGCCGCGATAAGCCCTACCAGACCGACGAGGAAGCCCACCAGGACTTGCTCAACACCATTGCCAACTCACCCCACCCCGAGAAGCTGGAGGTGCGCGTGATGGGGCAAGGCGTAATAAAGGACAAGGCCCGCGTGGCTGGCGATGGCCTGGGCGGCACCCCACAGCCTACCGGTTATAAGACTGTTAAGGGAGTTAAAGTGCCCACCTACGACACGAGCACCAGCGAAACGCAGCAGACGGTCCTTGTGCCCATCACCCAGGAAATCGACGCGCAACTGCGGCGGGCCAGCGGCGACAAGTACGAGCCACGCGCCCTCACGCCCCAGGAACGCGAGCTTATCGAGGCCGTGAAGAAGCGCGGCGGCAAGCTCATTTCCCCCTACGGAACCGCGAAATCCACGCCCGCACCGAAGCCCACCACGCCCGCCGCCACCAAGGCCGCGCGCCCCGCTTGGCTGAATCCTATCAAAGCCACGACCAAGCAGCCCACCCAAAAGAAACCCACCAACCGCCCCGACCCATCGGGCGGAATGCTCTAAACCACACGCCGCAACATGCCAGAACTCTACCCCCAGGAATTGCCACAACCCGAATTGCCCGAGCAGGAGCCAACCGCCCCGGCCGGCCCGCCCGACTACTCGGCCAAGCGCCAGAAGTTCCTCGCTAAATTTGCCGAACTCGACCCCGAGGCCGCCATTGACGAAACCACGCTGGCCGACATTATGGCCGACGAAAAGAAGCGCGACGAGTTGGCTGCCTACGTGGGCAAGCTCAACCCGGCGTTTATTCTGAACGGGCAGCAGCTCGGCGAGGGGCTGGGCTACGACGTAAAAAAAAAGGGTGGTGGGGCCGCTTCTGGCGCTGGCTCACCACCTACGCCTAGCATTGAGGAGGGCCGTTTTAATGGCAACCCCGAGACGATGGGGCGCGAACTGGGTATTCGCCCGCAGGACGCACCCGACCAATCTTTTTTGCCCGCCACCATTAGCAACTCGGCCATCGCCGACGCGCTCGACCCCGTGCAGGTCGCCAGCGCCGGGCAGGCCCAAGCCTACGCCCCCGACTTTACCGGCCCCGTTCCAGGCTACCCCTACCAGCGCCCGAGCGACCAGGGCACGGCCGCCGAGGGCACGCAGTACGTGGACAGCGCCGCCCAGCCTACCGCCCCCACGGCCGAAGTGCCCGCTGAGGATGGTTTTTTCTCGGCGTTAGGCAAGGGAATTGCCAACATTCCCGGCGATTTGGTGCGGGTAGGTGGCAACGCGCTCGACTATTTGGGCGACTTCAACCAGCGTTTTCTCACCCCCAAGTCGGACGTACCCGAGGAGTACCGGGACAGGGTGGGCGTAGTGACCGACGATAAGCCATCCGACAAAATCGGGCAGGCTATGCGCGAAACGGGCGACAAAATCAAGTTTGATATTAGCGCTAACGCTCGCAAGAGCGTGCTCGATGAACCCACCAACGGGGCCGCGTGGGGCAACCTGCTCGGCCAAGGCATAAACAGCGTGGTACAGGTTGGCGCGGCTTCGGCCGTGGGTGGCCCGCTGGCCGGCGTGGCAGCCGGTGGCGCGCTGGGCATTTCTGCCACGAAAGACGCGGCCCGCGAGGCCGGCCTGAGTGAAACCGAATCCCTATACACCGCTACCGCCCTCTGGCCGGTACAGGGTGCGTTGGAGGAGTTGGGTGTGGGCTTTATTACGAAAAACCCGGCCCTAACTAAATTGCTCAGCAAAACCATTGTGGCCCGCGCTTTGGCCGAGGGTGGGGGCAAGCTCACCGACGCGGGCCTGGCGCGGGCAGTGTCGGCCCTTATGCCCGAGGTAGCCAAGCGTAGCCTCACGGCGGCGGGCGGCGAGGCAGTTACCGAGTTTTTGCAGGCCGAGGCCGAGGGCATTGTCAAGTTGGCCGCCGACAAGATGCGCGGCAACCTCAACGCACCCGCAGGCCAGGGCCGCTATGGTATCACACCCTACGAAGCCCTCGTAAAAAGCCCCATCGAGCAAGGCGTAGGTGGCGCACTGGTGGGCGGGCTGGCCGGCACCCTGCACGGCGCTAGCACCCAGGCGCAGCCAGCCAAGCGGCAACCCATCCCCGGCACCAAGCCAGTGCCCGCCAATCTGACCCCGGCCGCCCTGCGCGGGCGCACCGTAGTAATAAGCGACGAGCAGGGCAACGCGGCCCTGCGCGAAGTTCACCAAGTCCTCGACACCCCCGAGGGGCGCAAGTTCACCCTGCGCGACGCTGACCAGAAGCTGAGCAGCCACCCGGCCAGTGAAGTATTTGTAAACGATTCCAACGCCCGGCCGAGCGGCCCCGCAGGCAATCGCACCACTCAGGCAGTAGCCAACCTTTTGCCCGCGCCGAGTGGCTTGCAGGCACTAACCCAGGCCACGCCCGTACTCTCTCCTACCCAACCAACTACCACCCCGGCCCAGGCTCCCACGCCCGCCCCACGCGCCCCCCAGCGCACCCAAACCGCCCCCCAGGCCCAACCTGCCGCCCAGGCGCAGCCCACCATCACAGCACCGGCCGAGGGGCCAACGCTGGGCGAGCTGGTGCCCGACGAGCAGCCCGTGGCCCTGACCTACGACGGTGCCCAGGTGCAGGCGTTCCGCAACGCCGAGGGCGACATTGAGCTGCACCAGTCCAACGGCCAAGTGGCCGTGCTCGACAAGGGCGACCAGTTCAACCAGCCCGCCGCCGCTGTCAAGGTAGCCGCGCCCCAGGTGCGCGTACAGGTGGGCGACACGCTCACGCTGGGCGAGGGCGAGTTTGCCACCGAGCAGCCAATTGAGGACGTGTTACGCGACAAGTCGGGGCAGATTGCAGCCGTAATGGTAGCCGGCGAGAACGGCCCGCGCATCATCGAGGCCGACACCCCCGAGGGCAAGGTGGCCCTGGCTGAGCTGAACGCGCGCGAGCAACAGCCCGCCCCAAAGGCCAAAGACAGCCCAGCCCAGCCCGCGCAAGCCGCCCGAGTTAAGCAGCCAAGCCCTGCGCCCGCCGCGCCGGCCACTACGTCTCAGCCCGCCCAGGCCGCACCCGCTAGCGGCCCCGCACCCGCATACAGCACGCCCGCCGAGAACCGCAAGGCGGGCCGCTTCACCAAGGACGGGCAGACCTACACCCGCCAGCAGCCGCTCGCCGGGCGCGCCGTGGTGGGCAACGAAACCAGCGTGAGCTTCGCGGCCGACGAGCAGCAGCCCGCCCGTTACGCGCTCATCGAGGCCGACGACTTGCAGCCCAGCCACACCGGGGGCGGCCAGAACCTTACGCACTTTTTGCCCGAGGCCCAGCCCAAGAACCGCAGCGCGGCCTTCGACCAGGCCAGCGGCGAATCCATCCGGAACATTGCCAGCCAGCCCGACACCAACCAGCTCGGCGAGGCTCCCACCGCCTACGCAGGCGCGCCCGTGGTCAACAGCCGGGGCGAGGTTATCCAGGGCAACGGCCGCGCCGAGGGCGTGCGCCAGCACTACCGCTCAGGCGGCACCGCCTACCGCGCCGGTATTCTGAGCGCCGCCGAGCGCGTGGGCATTGACCCGGCGCAGGGCCGCAAGATGAAGCGCCCCGTGCTGGTGCGCCTGGCTGACGTGAGCGACACCCGCGCCCAGCAGCTCGGCACCTACACCGCCGCCGACACCGAAAGCGGGGGCCAGCGCCGCCTCGACCCCAAACACGCCACGGCCCGCCTGAGTGATGAGGGCCGGGCAGAACTGGCTAAGCTGCTGACCCCGCAGGACGAGGCCACGCTGAGCGAAACCATCCGAGCCAACCAGGACGGTATTTTTCACTTTCTGCAAAAGCACAAGCTGGCCAACGCCACCCAACTGCAAACGCTATTCAAAGGCGGCAAGGGCGACATTACAGCCAACGGCGTCGAGGACATTGCCAGCCTGCACCGGAACCTAGTGTTTGCGGGCGGCGACCCCAACCTGCCCGAGCTGTTCCAGGAACTACCAACCGCCGCCCAGGGTGGCATCGACCGCGCCGCCGCCTCACTAGTGGGCCTGCCCGAGCGCGTCAACATCACCCCCGAGCTGCAAAACGCCATCGTCGGCGTGAACGAGTACCGCCGCTCGGGCGCTACGTTCGAGGCGTGGACGCGCCAGCAGAGCCTTTTCGGCGGCGAGGGCGACACCAGCCCGGCCGGGCGCTACTCGCCGCTGGAGCTGGCCCTGATTAAGTTGCTCACCACCGAAAAACGCCCTACCTTCATAGCGCGGGCGTTCAGCCAGTACGCCGCCGCCGTGCGCGGGGAGAAGGCCAGCCTGTTCGACGCCGTGCCCGCCCTCACTCGCGGCGAGGCCGTAACCAAAGTTTTTAACACCACCGATGCAAACCCCAGCCAATCAAAACCCGCAACCACCCCAGCCAGTAGCGCACCTGCCAATGGGCGACCCGCAACACCCCCGGCACCAGGAATGGCTCGCCCGGCAGCGCAGCCACAGCGGGGCGCACAATCTGCTACTGCAAATCCTCAACCAGCCGGCGCAGGGCAGCAACTAACCCCCGCCGCCAAGCGCCAGGCGGCCATTGACAAGATTAAGCAGCGGCGGGCGCAACAACCGGGCGACCCTACCGTTGTGGAGGACTACACCCAAGCATACACCCTGCGCGATGGAGAACCCGAAAGCATCCGAGAAACCGGCCGCCAAGCCCTCAAGGCAGCCGAGAAAGCCCGCCGAAAAGGTGGCAGCAAACCCCTTCCTCTCGACAACGGGCGAGCCAATGGTGATAGTGGAGGACGAGGCACCATATTACCCAGCGGGCGCGGCAAGGCAGAAATAAGCCAGGTTTCTATTTCGGCCGACCTGCGCACCAAGGGGGTTGCCTCCTTCGTGGGGCGCACACTGCAAACAGTGGCCGACCTCGGCGAGATGGCGCAAGTGCTGCGCGACCCTCGCGTGGAAACCTTCAACTACTTCTTTGTTAGAACAAACCCCGATGGTTCGGAGGAAATAGTGGGCCAGCGCAATATTAGCTCTCGTATGCCGGGGGCCGTGCCCGCCTTCCCAACTTCGGCCGACCGCGACTTTAATAAAGGCGCGGAGTGGATAAAGCAGGAAATGGCTAACGCCGGGGCCGATGGCTACTATCTGCACCACAACCACCCTTCGGGAAATGTGGGCGCTTCCCAGGCTGACCTTGACGTGACCAACGCCATCGCCGCCCGCGTCCCTGGGTATAAAGGCCACGTTATTACCAACCACAAAAAGTACAATGTGCTGTCTCGTCGGGGCGGGCAATTAGAAAGCCAGACTCACGCGATGGAGGGGGCATACGACCCGAGGACGTGGCAGATGGCACCCGACCCGCTGCTTTCGCCCGCCAAGCCCGGCCCGCTGCTGGGCGGAACGATAAGCGACCCCAAGAGCATTGTGGCGCTCGCAAAGCAAATAGAGCAGCGCGCCGGCTTTGCCGTTATTATTGGGCGCGGCTCCGATGGTAAAGTGCGGGCCGTTGGCCATATCCCGTTAGCCACCCTCGACCACCTGGTTGAGCCGGGCAAATTTCTGCCCGGCAAAGGTCGCGCCCGCGCCGCGCTGCGCAGCTTTGCCCGCGAAACAGGCTCCAGCGGCGTGTTTCTGGGCGGGCTACCAAAGCCCAAGGGCCGAGGTGGTTTTGCGCGGTTTGGGGCGGGCACCTTCAACGTGGCGCACCTGGAAAACCTAATACAAGAGGGTTATCTGCTCGATGCGGCCGACGAAACGGGCCGGTCTTATGCCCATGCCTTCGACCAGCACGGCCGTACACAACACATACCTGCGCCCCGCGTTCGGGAAAGCCTAGCCGAGTACGGCATTAGCGACGAGGACGCGGCCGACTACCGCGCCGTGGTGGAGTCCTACATTGAGGAGGGCACCGCCAGCCGCAAGAAGCTGGTGGCCCGGTTCCGCGAGGACGTGGGCAGCGAGGCCGAAACCGGCCTGAGCGATGAGGCCCTGCGCTCGCTGGTGCAGCAGAGCCAGGAGGCGGCCGGGCTGGTAGTTAAGAAAGCCAAGCCGGGCAAAGCCCTGAAAGACCGCCGCCACGCCACGCGCTACGACGAGGCCACGCGCCGCTCGTTCACCCGCGACGAGGCGCAGTACGCGCCCGTCAAGCAGATTGAGAACGCCGACACGGCCGCCGCCTACGTGCGCCAGGTGGGCCTCGAAAACGCCTACGCCGTGGCCCTCGACAAGCCGGACGGGTTCAGCGCCGCCGCCCACATCGAGGTGCAGGAGGCCGTAGCCCGCGAGTACCGCCGCCTGAGCGACGAGGCCCGCAAGGCTGGCAACACCGAGCAGGCCGCCGAGTT
>JAKONR010000066.1 GCA_022701825.1 Hymenobacteraceae bacterium
ACACCATCAGCGACTACCTCGACCAAGAGGAGGAAAAGGCGCAGCACATGTTCCCGCACTACTTCCAGCGCTTCAAAACCGATGGCGTGGAGTTCAACATCTACGTGGGCGGCAGCCTGGTGCAGGATAAGCCGTTCGACCTTATTTTCCTCAAGAACCTGCGCTTGTGGCAGCTGCTGGTGATGGTCGAAATCACGCGCCGCACCCACGCCCTCAAGGCCACGATGGCCGTGCCACTCGATACCACGCAGCTCATCCTTATTCATTCGCAGTCGCTGAGCATTCGCTTCCGGCAGGATGAGCGGCAGTTTGACGTGGACGGCGCGTATAACATTCGCTACGAGATAATTAAGAAGCGTATCGATAAGGCGACCGTGCTCGGCACCGGCGAGCGCCTGACCCAGCCCGGCTGCCTGGCGCTGGTGTACGCCCAGGCCCGCGAGGCTACCGAGTATTTTGAGTACATCGACTACCTGCACGACCGCAAGCTGCTCGAAGACGGCATTGAGGAGCTAGAGCTAGAGGAGCTGCAAGGCGTAAAAGGCCTGCTGGCGCTGCGCGTGCGGGTGAAGCTGTAGTAAGCATAGCATCTTCGCATATGCATGAATTTTACGCTCGCCTCGACCAGTTTCTGCTTGACACTGGCCTGGAAAGCTCTACGGCGGGGCTAGGCTGTTCCGAAGCCGAAATAGACGCGCAGGAGCAGCAATACGTCGTGCAGTTTCCGCTGGCCTACCGTTTGTTCTTGAAGTGGTGCGGCCGCGGTAGGCTACAGTCGCTTGACCAAGATTTTCAGCTTGAATTTCTGGATTACTATTGGGATTCGGCCCGCGACCTACTAGCCGAAAACCAAGCTACGTTAGAGCCGGGTGGCTTCGTGTTTAGCGAATGGCAGGGCTACAATTTCTTCTACTTTCTGCTCGGTGTCGATAATCCGCCAGTCAAGCTGTGCATCATTAAATCAGATGTCGAGCCTGGACTAAGATATATTGAGTACGGCCGCTTTACTGACTGGCTGATTAATAGCATTAAACACTTGGTAAAACTTCGGCAATCCATTGGGAGAATAAACGTAGATGTGGCAGTTGTCTGGGCCGAGTTAGACCAGCTAACCTGCCTGGCCGACCAACCCTAGCGCACGGCTAACAGACGCCCCTACTCGCTCACACTCGCCGCCTCGCCCGGTATTTTCTTTTCCTTCCAAAACACCCGGATGCCCGTGCGCAGCAGCACCAGCCAAGCGGTGCCGGCCGCAAAGCCGGCCACCACATCGGTAGGGTAGTGCACGTGCAGATACACCCGCGTGAGGCCGATGAGCAGGCAGAACACCACCAGCGCCCCGGCCACGCCCCAGCGGCGGCCGTACTGCACGGCCAGCCAGGCCAGGCAGCCATAAAAGGCCATGCTCATCATGGCGTGCCCGCTCGGAAAGCTGAGGCCATACTGATGCAGGAGCGCCGTGCTGGGCCTGGGGCGGTGGAATACGGCTTTCAGCAGTTGGTTGAGCGCGAAGCCGCCGCCCATCGACGCGAGTAGCTCGATGGCATAGCGCTCGAAGCCACGCCGGTGCAGCAAATAGGGCGTGAGCAGGCTCACCGGCACGAAAAACCAGATGGAGCCGAAGAAAGTCAAAAAATCGACTACCGGTCGCGTCCACGGCCGGGCGGCGCGCAAGTGGTCCATTTGGGCAAAGCCCCAATCGTCGAACACCTGCGAATGGTAGAGAAACACCACCCGCGTGAGGTAAAAAAACAAGCTAAAGGCCGCTATAAACAGCACCGCGCCAAAAACCACTTCTGCCGTGAGCAGGCCCGCAAAACCAGCCGCCCGCGTGGTGGGCGTAGAAGCAGAAGAACCGGGCGGGGCAAGGGGAGCAGGCATAAGCAAACGAGAGCGGCGGGCCTTTTTCAACGAAAATTTGATTGGATTGGCTGCGCTACCGGGCATTTTGGCCACCAATGCGCCCGGCCCAAACGCAAAAAAGCCAGCCCCGTGAGGGACTGGCTTTCTTTTGTGCGCTCGGAGAGACTCGAACTCTCACACCTTGCGGAACTGCCGCCTGAAGACAGCGCGTCTACCAATTTCGCCACAAGCGCAGCTTTCAAACCACGGCCACCCGGTTGGTTGGGTTGTTTGATGGTGCAAAGATACGCGGTTGGTTTTTACTAAAGCAAGGCGGCCCCGCAATTTTTCGGTAGTAAGCCCGCGCTCGGCAAGCCGAAAATTTGTCGCTCAGCCACTTGCAGGGCATTATTTTTTTAATAAATCTTGCTTTCGCCGGTTTATTGGCCACTTGTAGCGTCCTTGCCCAGCCTCTTTTACCCTGCTATGCCCGCCGCTCCTGCCCTACCCGCCGACTTTAGCCGCGTGGCCCGCGTGTACGACCAGCTGGCGAGCCTAGTATTTGGGCAGGCGCAACGGCGGGCCCAAAAGGCGGCTCTGCAAGCCGGGCTGCCGCTGCTGGCTAGCCCCGCGCCGCAAGTGCTGCTACTGGGCGGCGGGCCAGGCTGGGTGCTCACCGAGCTGCTGCGGCAGTGCCCGACGGCGCGGGTGCTCTACCTGGAAACCTCGGCCGCAATGCTGGGCCAGGCGCAGGCGCGGCTGGCCCAGCACGCGCCCGCGCTGGCCGCACGGGTGGCGTTTCGGCAGGGCAGCGAGCGCGATTTACGGCCGGGCGAGCAGTTCGACGCCGTAGTTACGTTTTTCGTGCTCGACTGCTTTACGCTGGCTGATTTTCCGGGGGCTATGGCGCGCTTGCAGGCAGCGCGGCGGCCGGGCGCGCCGTGGCTGGTGGCCGACTTCCGGCCGCCGCGCCGCTGGTGGCAGCGCGGGCTGCTGCGGGCCATGTATTTATTTTTTGGCGCGGCCGTGGGGCTGCGCGCGCGCCACCTGCCGCCCTGGCCCGAGACGCTGGCCGCGCTTGGCAATTCAAAAACTTACGAATCAGATTTTTATGGCGGCTTCATCACCGGCCAAGTTTGGCAGTAAACCCACCATTTCCTTCTAACCAGGAGGAATGCGGCTGGCTAGGCGGATTTTTGCTAGTAATTTGCACCATTCAAATTATGTAACTAACTGAAAATAGGCAATTCAACTATTAAATAGGATTTTTTACTATGAGCAAATTTATTTCCGCTTATTATCTGGGGCTACTGGCCTTCTTGGGGCTGCCTACCAGTGTGCTGGCCCAGAGCACCCCGGCTCCCGCCAAGCCGGCCCAAGCGGCCACCACGCCCGCCCCAGCCAAACCCGTGCTCCCCGCCCCACCAGCGGCGGCCGACTTGGCCGCTGCCGCCCCGGCGCGCCAGGCGGCTACCGGCCCGGCCGTGCGCTACGCGGTGTCGTTTCCGAACGCGGTGCACCACGAGGCGCGCATAAAAGCCACCTTTTTGGGCCTCACGCCGGGCAAGGCGCTCACGGTGCGCATGGCGCGCTCGTCGCCGGGGCGCTACGCGCTGCACGAGTTTATCAAGAACGTGTACTACGTAACGGCGACCGATGGCGGCGGCAAGCTACTGAACATCAACCGGAACGACCCGTATTCGTGGGACATCAAGCCGGCTGCCGATGGCACGGTGCAATTTGAGTATACGCTGTATGGCGACCGCTCGGACGGCACCTACGCGGGCATCGACCAGCAGCACGCCCACCTCAACCTGCCGGCCACGCTCTGCTACGGGCAGGGGCTGGAAGGCCGGGCGGCCGAGGTAAAATTTGACCTGCCCAGCGGCTGGAAAGTAGCCACCCAGCTGCGCCCGCTCGGCGACGACCGCACCACGTTTGCCGCGCCTAACCTACAATACCTCATGGACAGCCCGGTGGTGCTGGGCGCGCAGCACGCGCTGCACACCTGGCAGGACGGCGGCCGCACCTTCGAGATGGCCACCTTCTACCCCGGCTCGGCCAGTGAGGTAGAAACACTGGTGAAGAAAACCCAGCAGGTAGTGCGCGAGGCGGCTGGCATTTTCGGCGGCGAATACCCGGCCTTCGATTACGGCCGCTACACCTTCCTGGCCGACTACCAGCCCCAAACGAGCGGCGACGGTATGGAGCACCGCAACTCAACCTCGCTGACCTCGCCGCTGCCGCTCAATGAGGAAGGCACGCTGCGCGACCTGGGCACCATCTCGCACGAGTTTTTTCACGCCTATAACACCGAGCGCCTGCGCTCTAAGGGCCTGGAGCCCTTCGACTTCCAGCGCGTGAACATGAGCGACGCGCTCTGGTTTGGCGAGGGCTTTACCCAATACTACGGCGAGCTGATGCTGCGCCGCGCCGGCTACTACGACAACGAGCAATTCTTCGACAAGGTGAGCCAGTGGGTGAACGTGCGGGTGAATTCGCCGGGTGCGCGCTACGCCTCGGCCGTGGACATGAGCCGGCAGGCGGGCTTCGTGGATGCCGCCACCAGCGTGGACCCCAACAACCGGGTAAATACCTACCTGTCCTATTATTATCAGGGGGCGGGCATCGCGCTCACGCTCGATTTGCAGCTGCGCCAGCGCTACCGCACCTCGCTCGACAAGTACATGCAGGCGCTGTGGCAGGAGTTTGGCAAGCCCCAAACCCCGGCTTTCGCCCCCGCCAAGCCCTACACCCTGCCCGACTTGCAACGCGTGCTGGGCACCGTGGCCAAGGATACGGCCTTTGCGGGCACGTTTTTTCGGCGCTACATCTACGGGCACGAGGCGCCGCGCTTCGCCGAAAACCTGGCGCTGGCCGGTTTGGCCGTGATTCCGAACAAGGTGCTGGCCGCCGCCCTGCCCCGGCAGGTCGAGTTTACGGAGGATGGCCGCTGCATTTTATCGCGCAATACCACCATGGGCTCGGGCCTCTACAAGGCCGGCATTGACCGGGGCGACGAAATAATGACCCTCGACGGGGTAA
This sequence comes from Hymenobacteraceae bacterium, assembly GCA_022701825.1. Taxonomy (GTDB): domain Bacteria; phylum Bacteroidota; class Bacteroidia; order Cytophagales; family Hymenobacteraceae; genus Hymenobacter. The sequence continues at coordinate 4,888 of JAKONR010000066.1, forward strand.
AAATCACCGACCTGGCTACCCTCGAAGGCGTGATGCGCCGCCACACGCCCGCCGACCTCGTGCCCGTGCGCGTGCGCAGCCGCGCCGGCGTGGAGCGCACCACTCAGGTAGTGCTCACCGAAGACACCAACGTGCAGGTGCAGCCCATGGAAAACGTGGAAAAAATGACCGCCACCCAAGCGCAAAAGGACTTGCGCGCGGCGTGGCTGGCCAGCGCGGCGGCGATAAAGCCGTGATAGCAAGTCATTCTTTTTAAAACAGAAAGCCCCGCCGAGCAATCGGCGGGGCTTTCTGTTTGCTTAGTTCTGGCCGACTAGCGGCGGCTGCCGGTGAAGCGCAACAGGAACAGGAAGAGATTAATAAAATCGAGATACAGCGTGAGAGCCCCCAAAATCGAGGCTTTGTAACTTACTTCTTCGCCCTCGGTTACGCCGATAAAGGCGATTTCCTTGAGCTTTTGCGTGTCGTAGGCAGCCAAGGCCGTGAAGATGATAACGCCCGCGAACGAAACGATTAGGTTCAGCGTCGAATTGCCCCAAAACATGTTGACCAGCAAAGCGATAAACAGACCGATAACGGCCATACTCAGCAACTTGCCCCAGCCCGACAAGTCGGACTTGGTGAAGTAGCCGAAAGCACTCATCACGCCGAACATCAAGGCCGTGGTGAAGAACGTGGAAGCAATGGAGCTAGCCGTGTAAGCCAGGAAGATAACACTCAGCGTTAAGCCATTGAGCAGCGCGTAGCCCACAAACGCGGCTTTGGCCTGCGCCAGGCTCCACTGGAAAATGCGGGCCGATAAAAAGCCGACTATTACTAGTTCCAGAATAATGAGCCCGAAGAAAGTAATGCGCGAGCCAAAAATGAATTGCTGCAAAACCGGCGAAGACGCCGCGAACAACGCCATGCCGCCGGTGAGGGCCAGCCCCACGGCCATCCAGCCGTAGACCTGGGCAAAAAACTGGGCCTGGATGCGGGCGGCGTCTTCTTCCGTCAGCTGATGGGCGCGGACTTGGCACGGCGAAAATTGATTATCACTCATGGGAAAAGGCGAATAGTAACTAGGGAAAAGTTTGTGCTGGGTAAGGTACGAACTTTGGCCAGCGACGACGGTACTACAACAACTTTGTGGCCAATAAGTGGCCCCCGTTTCAAGTATATTCTATGGCTGCTTCTGCCCACTACCGCCGCAATGAGGCGCTCCGCACCATCCGCCCCGGCTACCCCGGCAACAAGCTCATCGGCAAGGAGTTTTGCAACGGCGAGGCGCTGTACGAGCCCACGTTTGGTACCGCTATTCGCTGGCAATTAACGACTAATCCGCAGAAGGAGGAGAAGAAGCGCGATACCTGGGTGCCCAACGTGGTACCGTGCGCCGAGGCCTTTTTTTCGACCGACGACATGCTGGTGTGGCTGGGGCACGCCAGCTTTTTGCTGCGGGTGCAGGGCGTGAGCTTGCTGTTTGACCCCGTGCTGTTTAGCTCGGTAGGGTTGCGCCACCGGCACGCGCTGCCCTGCCGGCCCGAAGACGTGCGCAACATCGACTACCTGCTGCTCTCGCACGGCCACCGCGACCACCTCGACGCGCAGAGCATCAAGTTGCTAGCCCATCAAAACCCGAAGATGCAGGTGCTGTCGTCGCTGGATATGGGCCACTTGCTGCGCGGCATGGCACCCAGCCTGCCGGTGCAGGAGGCCGGCTGGTGGCAGCAATACGACCTGGGCCCGGCCGCGCCGTTTGAAATCTACTACCTGCCCGCCAGCCACTGGCACCGCCGGGGCCTCACCGACCTGAATAAGATACTGTGGGGTAGCTTCCTAATAAAGACCGCCGACGACCGCCTCCTCTACTTCGCGGGCGACACGAGCTACGGCGACCATTTTGAGCAAATCGAGCAAACCTTCGGCCCGCTCGACATCGTGCTCATGCCCATCGGGGCCTACAAGCCGCCCTTCATGATGCACCTGAGCCACGTGAACCCCCATGAGGCCGCCAAGGCGGCCAACGTGCTGCGCGCCGGCCACCTCGTGCCCATGCACTACGGCACCTTCGACCTCAGCGACGAGCCGGCCTCCGAGCCGCTGCGGCTCCTCACCGAAGTAGCGGCCGGCGGCCTGCTGCGCGGCGCGCTGCACGCCCCCGCCGTGGGCGAAGTGCTCGACTGGACGAAGTGGGAATAGGTTTTCTTTAGCTGTTGGCTTTTGGCTGTTAGGCGCGGGCTACTGGTTAAGCGCCGGAAGTGCCTTGCGGGGCGGGGCAGCCGTAGATTTGCGGCTTATTCAGGTTGGCCGAAAAAAGCTAACAGCTAGCAGCCCAAAGCTAACAGCTCACCAAAATGTCTCCTACCCTCGTCCTCAGCCTCATCGCGGGCTATTTTACCGTTCTGGTCATCATTGCGCTGCTCACCTCGCGCAAGGCCACGAGCGAAAGCTTTTTCGTGGCCAACCGCAACGCGCCGTGGTACATGGTGGCCTTCGCCATGATTGGCACCTCGCTGTCGGGCGTCACCTTCATCTCGGTGCCGGGCAACGTGTACGGCAAAAGCTGGAGCTACC
>JAKONR010000079.1 GCA_022701825.1 Hymenobacteraceae bacterium
GCCGACGACGTGCTGCGCGTGAAAGTGAAGCCCAAAACCGTGGCTACGCCCGTCGAGCAGTTCACCATCACGGCCGACAAGAGTGGCAAGGTGACGCTGCTGTGGGGCAAGACGGAAGTGGCCTTTATGGTGAAGTAAATAAATAACGTGTAACCCAACAAAAAGCCTCCCGGCTGAGCCTGCTACTGCAAGCTTGGCCGGGAGGCCTTTTGTTGCGCAAATCAAATTGCGCCTACTTCATAATAATACATTCGTGCGAATACTTACGGAGTTGTGTGGCTGAATATTGTCCCTATCTGAGGGCGAATTATTTGTTTGCCGATTTGAAATTTAGCCGGAACGGTCATTGTAAGTGAATCGCCGGGATAAAACACTCCGAACCAGAAAACAGGGTTTTGTTTATTCCCTCCAAAATAGCCAATGGTATCCCCCGGCGCTACTTGCCGGCCGACCTGCCCAACTACACTGTTTTTGCTTATGTTTTCGTAAGAGAAATAGCTGCCATCGTTGTGCTGCACGAATATTAGATTGCCATTCGTAATTCTAAAGTTTTTCTCCTGCTGCTTTACAGCTACTATAGTGCCAGCTCTGGCAGCGCAAATAGGGGTTTTGTCCGGTAGCTTTAAAGCGTATAAAAAATAGTTCGACTGATTTGTCATGCTGACCCTGGTTGGTGCAGGTGTAAGAGCGGGCAGGCGATAGGGTAGTTGGTAAACGTAGCTGGTATCAGGTAGATGCCCTGTGTAAATACCATCTAACAAGCGGGAGGTATAGTGCCACGTCGGAGCGCCGGTGCCGGTAGGCTTAAAAGTGGCGAGCACAAATGTTTTCTCACTAGGGAGTACTGTCAGTCGCACTGGCAGGGCGACGCTGCTACTCATATTGGTCAGCTTAGCCCTGATAGTTGCGGTGAAGGGCATTGAGCCGTGATTTTCAGCCACGATATAGACCGTGCCGTCAGTCTTTTCCAAGGAGTAGATTTTACGGAAAGGGTGCTGACTTTGGCCTTTCGCAAAGCCCGCGCACAAAAGGAGGAAAAACAGCAGCGGTAACTGGCAAATGCGTAGCAGCATAGAAGTGATTAGCTGAACGAACCATAAGTGTAAAGATATATTTTTGCTGGCCGCAGGCAACATTGGTGGATGCTAATTCATACCCCCAGCAGCAGCAGCACCCGCCATGCCTCGGCCACGCGGCCCTCATCGAGCCACTGCCGGGCCAGCAGCGATAGCTGCCGCGTTTGCTCGGCGGCATCGGCGCGGTGCTTGTTCAATAGATAGGCTACCATCGGCTCGGCTTTGATTTCCGCGATTTGGATGGGCGTGGGCAGGGCGGCGCGCTCCACGTTGGCGAGCTTGGCGAGGTGATTGCCGGTGAGCACGTCGCTGTGCCGGATGTGCGCCGGTAGCTCGTCGAAGCCGATGCCCAGGCGTTGGTTGGGGCGGCCTACTTTGAACAGGTTTTCGGGGGTTAGGCGGCTGTACCAGTCGCCGCCCAGGCGCGACACGGCCTCGAATCTTAGCGGGTCGATGCCGGGTTTGCCATCCAGCAAAATATCCGCCCGAAAGTGCGCCTGCACCACGCGGCACACCACCAGGTTGCCGTGGCCGGGCGCGTCGCCGAGGGCGATAATCTGCTCGACCACGCACTCAAACGCGGCCGGGCACTCGGCCACGCGGGGCGGGCGCACCTGCGCCGAAGCGACTTCGGTGAGGCCGGCTTTGGCAAACTCATTCACGCTGGCCGAGTACTCGGCGCTGGCCAGCGAAAGCTGCTCGACCAGCGCGTAATCGCAGATGTTGATGACGACCTCGGGCACCGCCCGCACGTTGTGCAGCGTGTCCTTCTCGGAGTTGTCGCGGCCCCGGCTGGTGGGCGAAAACACCAGCAGGGGCGGGTTCATGCTCACGATGGTGAAGAAGCTGTACGGGCTCAGGTTCACCTTGCCCTCGGCCGATACAGTGCTGGCAAACGCGATGGGCCGCGGCGCGATGGCCCCAATCAGGTACTGGTAAAAATCGGGCGGCGAGAGGTCGGCGGGGGACACGGAGCGGTGGGCAGCGGGCATGGAGAGTGGCTGGATGAGCAGCCAAAGCTACGGCCGGGGCTTATGTGGCAACCTGACCCACCCAGACGTGGCCTATCTGCACCGCAAAAAAGGTATTGCCATCAGCCGCTTCCACTTCCCAATGAGGCTTGTTGGCCACCCAACTACCTAATTCCGCAAACTCGTCGGGCCAATAAGTCATAAATTCGGGACAGGCGGTCCACCGTAGTCCGGCTACGCCCGGTAGCGATTGGTACTCGACTGGCAAAGGCTTTTCCAGGTCTTCGCCGAAGACGCCTTCGTACCAGGTTTGCTTCTCTTCGATGCCTGCTACCAACTGCGAGCGCCCAAACTCCGGCTCGTATAGCCAAACTGCCAGGTAAAAATCAGTATATCGCGCCGCCAGTTCCCGATGCCAGTCGTGAAAATCGGCTACGAGCCGGGCTACCCAAAGCCGTCGAATAGCCTGCGGAGGCTTCTGATTCACCGCCCACGGGTACAGGCCGAGCTTGTGAGAATCACGGTGTGCCTCGGAAAAATAGGCCGGGTCAAACCATGCGGGCAGGCTCGCCCGGCGCTGGTGGTCGCGCCAGAAGCGGGAGAAGCCCCGGATTTTTTTGCGGTTTCGCTTCAGCGGAAAAAAGCGTTTGAGGATGCCAGCCATGTCCAAAGCTAAAGCCTGCTGCGTAGAATATGCTCTTCCCCAGATGTCTCCATCCGTAGCTTGCACCCATGAAACACTTCTGGCTCTGCTCGCTGCTATTGTTGCTTAGCCCACCGCTGGTCAGCGCGCAACCCGCCGCCACCGACACCGCCCGCTTGGGCCAGCACCTGCGCTACCTCACCAGCCGGCAGCCGGCGCGCAGCGCCGCGCACCCGGCCGTGCTCGACTCGGTGGCCGCCTACCTGGCCCGGCACCTGCAAGCGGCGGGCGGGCGCGTGGCGCGCCAGCCGGTGTCGGCCGAGGGCATTATGTACCAAAACGTCATTGCCAGCTTTGGCCCCGAAACCGGCCCGCGCCTTATCATCGGGGCGCACTACGACGTGTGCGGCGAGCAGCCGGGCGCCGACGACAACGGCACCGGCACGGCCGCCCTGCTAGAGCTGGCCCGCCTGCTGGGGCAGGCCAAGCAACCGCTGCCGCAGCGCATCGACCTGGTGGCTTACACCCTCGAAGAACCGCCCTATTTCCGCACCCCGCACATGGGCAGCTACATGCACGCCGCCAGCCTGAAAGCCGCCCACGTGCCCGTAACCGGTATGGTAGCCCTCGAAATGCTGGGCTACTACGACGAGCGACGCGGCTCGCAGCGCTACCCCGTGGGCGCGCTCAAGCTCATTTATGGCAGCCGGGGCAACTACGTCACCGTGGCCCAGAAATTTGGGGGCAGCGGGCGCTGGGGGCGGCGGCTGGCCCGGCGCTACCGGGCGTTGGCCAGGCTGCCGGTGCGCCGCTTTAAGGCCCCGGCCTGGCTGCCCGGTATCGACTTCTCCGACCACCTCAACTACTGGCACTTTGGCTACCCGGCGCTGCTGCTCACCGACACGGCGTTTTACCGCAACGCGCACTACCACGAGCAAACCGATACGCTGGACCGGCTGAGCTTGCCGCGCTTGGCGCTGGCCGTCGATGCGCTGCTAGCCGCGCTGCTGCCCTAACGCAATGCGCGCCCTCCTGGCTACGGCCAGCGGTAGAAGATAGGCTCGAACGCGGCCGCTCCGGATGCGTAGAGCAGTGGCCCTATCTTGCTAAAGCAGTATAGCTTTAGGTACCCTATCTATTCCCACCCATTTATGACTACCCCCACCTGCCCCAAGTGCGACTCTAGAGAAGCCACTAAAAGCGGCGTACTGAATGAGCGCCAGCGGTTTCGCTGCAAAAACTGCGGCTACCACTATACCGTGGCCAAGGTAGGCCGCGAGGTCAACCCATACTACGTTATCAAGGCCTTGCAGCTTTATATCGAGGGCGTGAGCTACCGCGAAATCGAGCGCCTGCTCGGCGTCAGCCACGTATCGGTGATGAACTGGGTCAAGAAATACGGCGTGAAAGCGCCGCGTCAAACCGACTACCACCCGACGTATAAGATTTTGAATCAAAAAGAGTTGTCGGATTATTTTCAAAAGCCAGAAAACCTGAAAAGCGCCGGCCTGGTCGTGACCGAGCTGGGCGACAAATACATGATGATACGCTGGGAGCGGTTTCGGGCCGAGTAAAGGCGAAAAAAGGAAATACGCTGAATCGTCCGTCATGCTAAGCTTGCCGAAGCATGACGGGGGCGTAGTTGCGTGCTAAGAAAAATGATTGATTTTCAGTAAGTAATATTTCAAAAATGAAAGCAGTTCAATCTTCTGAGGCAGTGGCCGAGCGGCCGGCGGTGGGCTTGTTCAGCGCCGTGGTCGTGGTGGCGGCGCTGGGCTATTTTGTCGACATCTACGACCTGGTGCTGTTCAGCATCATCCGGGTGGAGAGCCTGAAAGGCATTGGCGTGGCCGAGGCCGCCATCACCAACGAGGGGCTGCACTTGCTGAGTATGCAGATGTGGGGCATGCTGCTGGGCGGCGTGCTGTGGGGCGTGCTCGGCGACAAGCGCGGGCGGCTGTCGGTGCTCTTCGGCTCCATCTTGCTGTATTCGCTGGCCAACATTGCCAACGGCTTCGTGCAGAGCGTGGACCAGTACGCCTGGCTGCGCCTGATAGCCGGCGTCGGGCTGGCCGGCGAGCTCGGCGCGGGCATCACGCTGGTGGCCGAAAGCCTGCCTAAGGAAAAGCGTGGCTACGGCACCATGATAGTGGCCTCGGTGGGCGTGTCGGGCGCCATGGTGGCGTATTTGGTCGGGGTAAAGCTATTTGGCTGGCGCAATGCCTACTTTATCGGCGGCGGGCTGGGGCTGGCGCTGCTGGCCCTGCGGGTGGGCGTATTCGAGTCGGGCATGTTTGAGCAAACGAAGGCCACGACCGTCGTGCGCGGCGATTTTTTGAGCTTATTCACCAGCGGGCCAAGATTTTACAAGTACCTGCGCTGCCTGCTGCTGGGTGCGCCGTTTTGGTTTTTGGTGGGTATTCTCATCACGCTGGCACCCGAGTTTGGCAAGCAGTTTGGGCTGCAAGCGCCGGTTACGGGCGGGCTCAGCATTTTCTGGTGCTACTTCGGCCTCACGCTGGGCGACTTCACGAGCGGGGCGCTCAGCCAGCTGCTGCGCAGCCGCACGCGCACGCTGCAACTGTTCATCCTGGCCACGTCCGCGATGGTGGCTTTCTACCTCTTTGGCTTGCGCGGGGCCAGCGCCCCGGCCTTTTACGCGGCCTGCTTTGGCATCGGCTTCGCGGGCGGCTTTTGGGCGCTGTTCGTGACGGTGGCGGCCGAGCAGTTTGGCACCAACCTGCGTTCGACGGTGGCCACCACCATCCCCAATTTTGCCCGTGGCGCCACGGTGCTGATAGTGCCCTGCTACCAGTATCTGCTGAAAATACCCGCGCTCGGCATGGTGGGCAGTGCGGCCGTCATCGGGGCGGTGCTGCTGGCAATGGCCTTTTTCAGCGCTAGCACCCTGCCCGAAACCTACGCCAAAGACCTGGACTACGTGGAGTAAGGCGCAAGCCCAGCGGTAACCACTTGGTAAACGGCAGCTTCCACGCGGGGGGCTGCCGTTTGGCGTTTCGGGCAGGTTTTGGGGCAGCGCAAGAGCTGAATGATGTTTATCGCTAAATAAATATAGGTTTGCTCGCTAGCTATAGTTTTATAGTGACAGTAAAAGGGCTCAACCGGCTGCCTGCGTTAGCTGAAGGCGTACTATCTGAACCAAGTAACTAACAGGGTAGGACTAAAAACGGCGATTTTTTCAGTGGGAAGCCAGTAAAGCTATACCCTTAGCATAACTATACCTGCTGGGTATCGCCAGCCGGATGTAGGGTGCTACTTGGCGGCGTAAAGGCGCTGGCCGTTACCTCACGCTTCCCATATCCACCCACAGTTCATGAAAGTTACCCGCTACGCGCTCACGTTGAGCGGCTTGCTACTGGCCGGGGCCGCCACCGCTCAAGTGGCCCCGCCCGCCCCCGGCGGCGCGGCCCCCGCGCCCGCCCCGCAGGCCCCGCCACCCACGCCGCCCGCCCCCACCAAGCCGGTGCCCTACGGCGCGGGCATGAAGTTTAACCTCTCGCCCGACGGCCAGAAATACGTGCGCCTCATGGCCTGGACGCAGGTGTACGTGCGCTACAACGAGAACAACACGGGCACGCTGCGCGGCCCCAGCAACCCCAAAAGCAGCCAGCTTGACTTCGGCATCCGGCGCTCGCGCATGGTGCTGCTGGCCCAGCTTAGCCCGCGCTTTCTGATTTATACCCACTTGGGTATCAACAACCAGAACAACGTGAGCGGCGGCGTGGCGCCCACGGTCGATGGCAAAAAGCCGCAGTTTTTCATTCACGAAGCCGTGACGGAATACCGCGTCAACAAGTACCTCAACCTGGGGGCGGGCCTGCACTACTACAACGGGATTTCGCGCATGAGCAGCGCCAGTACCACGAGCATTATGTCGATGGATTTTCCGCTCACCAACTTCCCGACCATCGACGCGCTCGACCAGTTTGCGCGCTGGATGGGGGTGTATGCCAAGGGCCGGTTGGGCAAGTTCGACTACCGCATTTCGATGAGCGACCCCTTCCTGACCAACCTGCCCAATAACCCGCTCTACGTGGCGGGCACGCAGGTGGGCAACCCGCTGGCGCTGGGCTTCAGCACGACGAGCGCGGCGGGCGTCACGACCAACACGGGCACCGGCGTGGCCAACTACAACCCGCAAAACGACGGGCACGTGTACCAGGGCTACTTCGACTATAACTTTTTTGACCCCGAGCCCAACCTGCTGCCCTACACCCAGGGCACCTGGCTGGGCACCAAAAAGGTGCTGAGCATCGGGGCGGGCTTTATGTACAACCAGAACGGCATGTTCTCGCGCTCGGCCGCTAACTCGGTGACGACCAACGGCTACACGACCAGCACGGACTTGTTTAATACCGTGCCCACCGACAAGCACGACATCAAGCTGTTTGGCGTAGATGCCTTCTTTGACACGCCGCTCGACACGGCCCGGCGCACGGCCGTGACCTTCTACGGGGTGTACTACAACTACAACTTCGGGCCAAACTACGTGCGCTTCGTGGGCCCCGAAAACCCTGGCTACGGCACCAATGCCTACCGCGGCAATGCCGTGCCGCAGTCGGGCACGGGCGGCTCGGTCTACGGGCAACTGGGCTTCTTGACTGGTAAGAATACGCTGGGTAAAAAAGTGCGCCTCCAGCCCTACGTGGCCTACCTGCACAGCAACTACGAGGGCCTGCGCAACGCCGCCGGCCAGGTGCAGGGCGTGAACGTGTACGACGCCGGCCTCAACTTCTTCATCGACGGCCACAACGCCAAAGTAACCCTCAACTACCGCGAGCGCCCCGACTTCAACATGACCACCGTGGGCGGCGTGGGCGTGGCCGGCGAGGTCGTGCACCGCCCCGAAATCACGCTGCAAACGCAAGTGTTTTTGTAAAAGCCAGGGAAAAAACGCCTGTCATGCTGAACGCAGTGAAGCATCTCGCGTGCTGCACTAAATTCTTGCGTCAGCAACGAAGCGGTAGAGATGCTTCACTGCGTTCAGCATGACCGTTCTATCTAAGCTGCTGACTCCATCCAAGCACCAACAACCAAATTTTCCCACCCAATACCCTCATGGAACAAAGCCTGAACCCCGCCGCCTACGGCGCGGCCGTGGATGCGCCGGCGGCGCACGACAACAACCAAGTTGACTCGAAAACCATCTGGCAGGTCATCACGGCCTCGTCGGTGGGCACGGTCATCGAGTGGTACGATTTCTACATTTTTGGCTCGCTGGCGGCCATTATCGGCCCGGTGCTGTTTGGGCAATCGGGCGACTTGACTAAGTCCTTGCTCGGGGCGCTGGCCATCTTTGGGGCGGGCTTTGTGGTGCGGCCGTTTGGGGCCGTGTTCTTTGGCCGCATCGGCGACATGATTGGGCGCAAGTACACGTTTCTGGTCACGCTGCTCATCATGGGCGGGGCCACGTTCATCACGGGCCTCATTCCGAGCTACGATTCTATCGGCATCACGGCGCCCATTATCGTGGTGATACTGCGCTTGTTGCAGGGCCTGGCGCTGGGCGGCGAGTACGGCGGCGCGGCCACCTACGTGGCCGAGTATGCGCCTGACAAGCAGCGCGGCTACTACACCAGCTTCATCCAGATTACGGCCACTGGCGGGCTTATTCTCAGCATCACCGTCATCCTCATCACCCGCAAATTGCTCGGCGAGCCTGCTTTCAAGGAGTGGGGCTGGCGCATTCCGTTCCTGCTCTCGGGCTTCCTGGTTATCGCCTCGTACTTCATCCGCAAGCGCCTGCACGAGTCGCCGCTGTTTGCCAAAGCCAAGGCCACCGGCACCACCAGCAAAAGCCCCCTGCGCGATTCATTCGTGAATCCCGTCAACCGCCGCCTCGTGCTCATTGCCCTCTTTGGAGTTACTATGGGCCAGGGCGTTATCTTCTACACCAGCCAGTTTCAGGCCTTCACCTTCATGAATGCCACGCTCAAGCTCGATACCGTGCATTCGAGCATTATCATGGTGGTGTCGATGCTGCTGGCCACGCCGCTGTTCGTGTATTTTGGCTCGCTCTCCGACCGCATCGGGCGCAAGCGCATCATCATGACGGGCATGATTTGCGGGGCGCTGTTCACCATGCCGCTCTTCCACGGCCTGCAAGCCTTCGCCGGCCCCATTACGGAGGTGACGCCCGCCACCGTCGATGCCGCCGGCAAGGCCGTACCCGCCGTCATGAAGGCGCTCAACCCCAACCTGCCGGCCATGATTGCGCTCACCTTCTGCCTCGTGCTGTTCGTGACGATGGTGTACGGCCCCATCGCCGCCTACCTCGTCGAGCTGTTTCCGACGAGCGTGCGCTACACCTCGCTTTCGGTGCCCTATCACATTGGCAACGGCATCTTTGGCGGCTTCGTGCCGCTGGTGGCTACCTCCATTGGCGTGTGGGCGGCGGCTCAGCCCGCCGGCACCTTCGCCAAGGAGCACAGCAGCATCGTGGGCCTCATTTATCCGGTCGTGGTTGCCTTCATCTGCTTCATCGTGGGCATGGCCCTCATGAAAGATACCCGCAACGTGAAGCTGATGGACAGCTAGCCGTGGCACGGGGGTAGAGCGTCTTACGATTGGCGAGCCGTAACAACGACGAAACGCAAGCAGGCGTCTCTACCCCCGCCAAGTTTTGTGCAAGCAAAAACCCGCCTGGCCCCGCGCCGGGGGGGTTTTTGGCTTAAAGTGAGGGCCTATTATTTTTAAGCATGAAACCCGGCTTGCCTCCCCCCGACACCGCGCAGCGGCGCGGCCAGCGTTTGCTGTTCGTAGCCGGCCTGTTTACGCTCCTGCTTACCTACCCGCTGCTGGCCGCCTTCGACCACGACGGCCGCGTGGCGGGCGTGCCCGTGCTGTATCTCTACGTGCTGGTGGCCTGGCTGCTGCTGATAGGACTCACGGGCTGGCTGGTGCGCCGGCCGGGAGAACCTTGAACTACTTAACAACGTGTTGCCTCACCCCCCGGCCCCCTCTCCGAAAAGGAGAGGGGGAGCCTATCGCACGGATAGGTGATAAAATAATTTGATTTATCTCTCCTAAACTTATACAGGCCTATCCTCTCACCCTTCTAACGGCTGGCTCCCCCTCTCCTTTTCGGAGAGGGGGCCGGGGGGTGAGGCGACACGTCATTCAGACTAAATGAACCGCCTGCTCGTCATCGCGTTTTCCTTTGGCTACCTGGCCCTGCTTTTCGGCGTGGCCTACGCGGCCGAGCGGCGCTCAGCGGCGCGCAAGAGCCTGGTGGCCAACCCTTATGTGTACGCCCTGAGCATGGCGGTGTACTGCACGGCCTGGGCCTACTATGGCTCGGTGGGGCGAGCGGCGCACCAGGGGCTAAGCTTCGTGGGCATCTATTTGGGGCCGGGGCTGCTGGCGCCGGCGTGGTGGTTGGTGCTGCGCAAGATTATTCGGGTATGCCGGCAGCAGCGGCTTACGTCAATTGCCGATTTTATCTCGGCCCGCTATGGCAAAAGCGCGGCGCTGGGCGCACTCGTGACGGGCGTGTGCGTGCTGGGCGTGGTGCCCTACGTGGCCCTGCAAATCAAGGCGATAGCCAGCTCCTACCTCATCCTCACGGGCGGTAATGCCAGCCTGGGCACCACCGGGCCGGCGCTGTTCACGGCGGGGGCGCTGGCGGCGTTCACCGTCCTCTTCGGGGTGCGCTCGGTAGAGGCCACCGAGCGGCACGAGGGCGTGGTGCTGGCCGTGGCCCTGGAAAGCCTGGTGAAGCTGCTGGCGTTTTTGCTGCTGGGCGGCTTCGTCACGTTCGGGCTGTTTGGCGGCTTTGCCGATGTGTTCGACCAGGCGGCGGCCGTGCCGGCCCTGCGGGAGCTGTTCACGCTGCACGGCGCGGGCACGCGCCCGGCCGAGTGGGTGACGCTGCTCGCGCTCAGCATGTCGGCGGTGCTGCTGCTGCCGCGGCAGTTTCAGGTGGCGGTAGTCGAGAACGTAGACGAGGACCACCTGCGCAAAGCCATGTGGCTGTTTCCGTTGTATTTAGTGATAATCAATATCTTCGTGCTGCCCATCGCCTTTGGCGGCATGTTGCGACTGGGCGGGCGGTTCGATGCCGACACGTTTGTGCTGGCGTTGCCGCTCACGGCGGGGCACTCGTGGCTGGCGCTGCTCACGTACCTGGGCGGGCTCTCGGCGGGCAGCAGCATGATTATCGTCGAAACCATCGCCCTGAGCGTGATGATGAGCAACCACTTGCTCATGCCCTTGCTGGTACGGGTGCCCGCCGCCCGGCCCGAGGGGCAGCGGCGCTGGTTTGCTTACCTCAGCCGGGTGGCCTTGCAAAGCCGGCGGCTGGCCGTGGGGCTGGTGCTGGCGCTGGCCTTTGGGTACTACGCGGCCATCGGCCGCACGCTGCCGCTCGTCAATACCGGGCTGGTGTCGTTCGCGGCGGTGGCGCAGTTTGTGCCCGCCGTGCTGGGCGGCCTCTACTGGAAGGGCGGCACCCGGCGCGGCGCCACCTGGGGCATTTTGGCGGGTTTTGGGGTGTGGTTCTTCACGCTGGTACTGCCCACGCTGGTGGGGCCTGGCCGGTTGCCCGAGTCGGTGCTTACCGATGGGGTAGGGGGCCTGCACTGGCTACGCCCCGGCGCGCTGCTGGGCCTCGAAGGCCTCGACTATCTCTCGCACGGCCTGTTCTGGAGCTGGTTTTTCAACGTCGGCCTCTACGTGGGCCTCTCGCTGGCTACGCCGCCCACCGCGCTCGAACTGCGCCAGGCCGACGTGTTCGTGGACGTATTTCGCCGCCGCAGCCTGGCCGAAGAAGTAACCGGCTGGCAAGGCCACACGCCCCTGCCCGACGTGCGCGCCCTGCTCACGGGCTTCTTGGGTAAAAAGCGCACGACCCAAGCCCTAAAAGCCTTCGCCCAGCGCTTTCCCGATGCGTTGTCATTTAACAGTTATCAGTTAACAGTTAACAGCTCCCCGTTAAGCGCTACCGACAATCCTCAAGACCAAGCACAACGCACTTCGCACCAAGCACCAACAACAGCCGACCCGCGCCTGCTCACCTACGCCGAGAAGCTGCTGGCCGGCACCCTCGGCCCCGCCTCAGCGCGGCTGCTGCTGGCCTCGGTGGCGGGGGCCGAAGAAATCAGCTACGACAACGTAGTCGGCATTCTCAAGGAAAGCCAGCAGCTGCTGGAAGCCAACCGCCAGCTGCACAAGCAGAAGGGCCAGC
>JAKONR010000083.1 GCA_022701825.1 Hymenobacteraceae bacterium
TATACTATAAACTTCACGTTAGGATACTTTTACCCCAGTTGGCCACCCATTGCCAACGCGAAACTAATAGGTTGGCCGCACAACCGCAACCCCTTGCGGGGCTAAAACCCTAAGTGTCCAATAACTAGGCCCAGCACCAACAGCCCGTAGCCCAGGCAAATGGCTAGCTCCATCATATTGCCGGTTTTGGAGCCCGTGCTCAGCAATGGTACTTTAATACTATAATCAGTGAGCGGCAGCAGCCAGCGCACACCCGACTTGGTGAGGGTATCAGCCAGCAAATGAGAGGCATAGCCCGCGCCGGCATAGTGCGCTACGCCGTGCCAGCCCAGGCTGCGATTGGCTAAATACCCGATATACGTCCAGAGCGCCGTAGCCCAAATGGTGTGCGTCCAGGACCGGTGCGAAGTAAACGGCGCCAGCGCGACAAACGTGCCGAGCAGGCTGAGCCATAAAAATTGTGCGTAAAGTCCAATTAATACCGTACCCAGGCCGGTAAATAGCAATGCCAGTTTGCGGGCCGAGCCACCTTGTAGCGCCACGCCAATGAGCGCGAAAGCCAGCGCGGCGGTGTAGGAAAAGCGTTGGTCGGGGCCGGGCTTTAGCAGCAGGTAGGCATAGCCGGCCAGGCCCAGCGCCACCGCGCCAAACGCCCAGCGCACGTAGCCGTGCGCGAAGCCCAGGCGCTTGCTAAGGCGGCTTTCGGGGTGGTCGAGGTCGGGGGCGAGGGCCGAAAAGCCGGCCAGCGCGATGCCGGGCAGCGAAAACGGAATACCGGGCACGAGGCCCGCAATGGCCACGCCCGTGATGAGGCCGATGGCCAGGTGAGCAGAACCGCGCAACTAGCTAAGCCTGTGGATTTTCGAGGCGGATAATACGCTGCTCGTGCGTAAGTACGCGGTCGATGAGTGGGGCCATGCTCTTGCCAAAAGCATCAATGAGCCGGTCTGTATTCTGGCGGTTTTCTTCGCGCATCAGTCTGATTTCGGTTTCAACGCCTTCCATGCGCCGTTCCAGACGGTCAACTCGGCCATTCATACCTCGTAACTCTGAGCGCACCTCGTGCATCTCAATTATCAATTCAGCCACTACCTCGGGCAAGTCACGCGGATTCATACAGCTATAATTTTTGGTTGGCTAAGTTACGGTATAAGGTCTGAAAAAGGTAGTGAGCCGGCAAAAATTGCTAATCTGGCTAGCTAAAACTACCCCGCCGGAAACCTTCGCGCCGCCGATACTGTATGGAAGCAGCGCCTGGCCCGACCGGAATATCTCCCGGCCGGGCTGGGCGCTTTTACGCCGCCCAAGAACCCTAGCCCCGTGCAAGTAGCTGATTTTCTTCGCTTATACCGCCTCGATGCCGAGGTGCAAACCCTGGCCGCCCGCCTGCACGCCACGGCCAAGCCCGCCGACCGCGCCACCCCGGCCGACGACGCGGCGCGCGGCGGCGAGCTGCGCGTGCAGCTGCGCGGCCTCGTGGGCTCGCAGGATGCGGTGGTGGCCGCGGCCGCCGCGCACCACGCGCACCCCAACGTATTCATTTTGCACGATAAGGACGAGGCCGCGCTCTTCATGGCCGACCTGCGCCACCTGCTGCCCGACGGGCCGGAAGCGCTACTTTTTCCCAGCTCCTACAAGCGGCCGTATGAGTTTGACGAGACGGAAAACGCCAACGTGCTGATGCGCGCCGAGGTACTTAATCAGCTCAACGCCAGCCGGCAGGCCAGTGCGATTGCGCTGGGTGCTGCGCCGCTCATCGTAACATACCCGGAGGCGCTGAGCGAGAAGGTGATTAATCGCCAAAGCCTGGTGCAGAATACGTTTTCGGCCAAGGTGGGCGACAAGCTCGACGTGAATTTCCTGGGCGAGCTGCTGGGACAGTACGACTTCGAGAAGTCAGATTTTGTATACGAGGCGGGGCAGTACGCGGTGCGCGGTGGCATCGTAGATGTGTTTAGCTACGCCAATGAGCTGCCGTACCGGCTGGAGCTGTTTGGCGATGAGATTGAAAGCATCCGCACGTTCAATCCTGAGACGCAGCTTTCGGTAGAGCCGCGCTCGAGCGTGAGTATTATTCCAAACGTGCAAACCAAGCTCTTGCAGGAGCGCCGCGAATCGTTTCTGGAGTTTTTGCCGCGCACCAGCTGCCTGTGGGCCAAGGATGTGCGGCAAACGCTGGACGTGGTGACGACGCTGTTTGACAAGGCCGAGAGCAATTTTCAGCGCGTGCTGGAAGAAGCGGGCGGCATGCAAATCGTATCGAAGCCGGCCGACTTGTTCGAGAACGGCAAGAGCCTGAAAAAGTGCCTGGATGAGTTTGGTATCGTAGAGTTCGGCAAGCGGTTTTACTTCAAGAACGCGCAGGAATTTCAGTTTACGGCCAAGCCGCAGCCGAGCTTCAACAAGGATTTTGAGCGGCTGCTGAAGAACATTCGGGAGAATAAAGTCCGCGATTACACCACCATTATCGCGGCTGACTCGGTGCGGCAAGCCGACCGGTTGCGCACGATTTTTGACGAATTGGACCCGAACGTACAGTTTCAGCACCTGCTGATTGCCCTGCGCGAAGGCTACGTGGACGAGCAACTAGGGCTGGCCGTGTACACTGACCACCAGCTTTTTGAGCGATATTATCGGGCACAGGAAACGCGTAAGTTCTCGAAGAAAAAGGCGCTGACGTTGCGCGAGCTCAAGACCTTGCAGCCCGGCGACTACGTGACGCACCAGGACTACGGCATTGCCCGCTTCGCGGGCCTCACGCAGATTGAGATTGGCGGGCACATTCAGGAGGCCATCCGGCTCGTGAACCGCGACGACGACGTGCTGACGGTGAGCATTCACGCGCTGCACAAGATTGCGAAGTACAGCGGCGCGGAGGGCTCGCCGCCGACGATGAGCAAGCTGGGCTCGCCGGAGTGGGAAAACAAGAAAAAGTCGGTCAAGAAGAAGGTCAAGGACATCGCGGCCGACCTTATCCGGCTGTACGCCAAGCGCAAAACCGCGCCGGGCTTCGCCTTTCCGAAGGACGATTTCTTGCAAGCCGAGCTCGAATCGAGCTTTATCTGGGAAGACACGCCCGACCAGGCCAAAGCCACCGAGGACGTGAAGCACGACATGCAGCAGCCGCACCCGATGGACCGGCTGGTGTGCGGCGACGTGGGCTTCGGCAAGACGGAAATTGCCATTCGGGCGGCCTTTAAGGCGGCGGCCAATGGCAAGCAAGTAGCTGTGCTGGTGCCCACTACCATCCTGGCAATGCAGCACTACAAGACCTTCCGCGACCGGCTCGCCAACCTGCCCGTGACGGTGGAGTACATCAACCGTTTCAAGACGCCCAAGCAGGTGAAGGAGACGATGGAGCGCGTGGCGGCCGGCAAAACCGACATTCTCATCGGCACGCACGCGCTCACCAATAAGAAGCTGCAATTTAAGGATTTGGGCTTGCTGATTATTGATGAAGAGCAGAAATTCGGCGTCAAGACCAAGGACAAGCTCAAGGAGATAAAGGTGAACGTGGACACGCTCACGCTCTCGGCCACGCCGATACCGCGCACGCTGCACTTCTCCTTGATGGGCGCGCGCGACCTGAGCGTGATTGCTACGCCGCCGCCCAACCGCCAGCCGGTGCAGACGGAGCTGCAAGTGTTCGATGAAACCATTGTGCGCGACGCGATTGCGCGGGAATTGAAGCGCGGCGGGCAGGCGTTTTTTGTGCACAATCGCATCTCCGACATCGTGGAGATGGCGGCTACCATCGTGCGGCTCGTGCCCAACGCCCGCGTGACCGTAGCGCACGGCCAGATGGAGGGCGACGAGCTGGAAAAGCGCATGATGAAGTTTGTGGAGGGTGAATACGACGTGCTGGTTTCGACCAACATCATCGAGAGCGGGCTCGATATTCCGAACGCTAACACCATCATTATCAACCGGGCGCACCTCACGGGCCTCAGCGACCTGCACCAGATGCGCGGCCGCGTGGGCCGCTCGAACCGTAAGGCGTACTGCTACCTGCTCACGCCGCCCGTGGCCAACCTACCCGCCGACGCCCGCAAGCGCCTCAACACGCTGGAGGAGTTTTCGGACCTGGGCGCGGGCTTCAACGTGGCCATGCGCGACCTCGACATCCGGGGCGCGGGCAACCTGCTGGGCGGCGAGCAGTCGGGCTTCATCAACGACCTGGGCTACGAAGCTTACCACCAAGTACTTGATGAGGCCGTGCAGGAGCTGAAAGAAACCGAGTTCCGCGACCTGTTTTTGGGCGAGGGCACGGCCGGCACCAGCCAGCAGCGCCTGCAAATGGCGGCTGGCGCGCTCAATAGCGGACCCAAGGAAACGCAGATTGAAACCGACCTGCCGGTGCTCATCCCGAACACCTACGTGGGCAACGTGTCGGAACGCCTGCAACTATATGCCAAGCTCGACCGGGCGCAGCGGCCCGAGGAGCTAAAGAAACTGGTAGACAGTATCATCGACCGTTTTGGGCCGCTACCCGAGCAGGTGCAGGTGCTGGTAGATGTAGTGAAGCTGCGCTGGCTGGCCAGCCGCCTGGGCTTCGAGAAAGTGACTTTGAAGCGCGACACGCTACGCGCCTACCTGCCCGCCGGGGCCGGCACCGAGGCGTATTTTCAGGGCGAGCAGTTCGGGCGCATCCTCAACTTCGTGCAAACGCACCCGCGCACGGCCCGCATGAAGGAGCAAAAAGACAAGCTGCAAGTGAGCATCGACGGTATCCAGGGCGTGGAAATGGCGCAGCGACTGCTGGTGGAGCTGGGCGCGGAGGCGGCGGTAGCGGCGTAGGAATATGCGACTTACCTTAGCTGGTATAAACATACAAACTCACTCATGGACAGCAACCAACGATTCGACCAACTCGAAAGCCTACTAGTAGACTTGGCTCGCAAAGTAGACCAGCAGGGCGAAAAAATCGCCCAGATAATTACGGAGCTTCATCGCCAAGGCGAAGCGATTGACCGCCAAGGCGAAGCGATTGACCACCAAGGCGAAGCAATTGACCGCATAGAACAGCGGTTAGACGACATCAGCGAACAGATTGGCGATATAATCGGCATTTTCAAAATATCGGAGGCCCGCCACACGCAGGCCGAACAACGATTGGAGGCCTTGGCACTCGAAACTAAAGAGCAAGGCCGCCGCACTGATGAGGCACTTCAAGTGCAGTTGCAAATGATAACCCTCATGCGCGCCGGCAACAGCAAGACCGAGGCGCTGGAGCAGCAGTTTAGCGCCTTGGAAAACCAAGAGCCACGCATCAAGAAGCTGGAAGACGAAGTATTTCGCGCGGCCAGCTAGGCTTGATTTCAGCTATAAACAAAGAGCCAAAAAGCCCTCCTCACGAGCTTGTGAAGAGGGCTTTTTGGCTTACTGGCCGTTGCGCTAGCGCTTGGGAGCCACGTAGATAGTGCCCGTGCCGCGGCCCGGCTCGCCGGTGAGGGTGAGGCCCTCGGCGGTGGCCTGGAAGTTGCCGCTGCCGTCGGCGGTGTAGAACGTAAACTCGGCCACGCCCTTCGAGTCGGTTTGCAGGCTGGGGTTCCAGTAGATGGTGAGGCGGCGCGGGTCGGCCTCAGGGGCGTTGAGCACGGGCGCGCCGTAGCGGGGGCGGTAAAACTCGCGGGCCTGGTAGTAGCCAGGCAGCTTCACGATGGCTAGGCTGGTGTTTTCGCGAGGGCCGCCGGGCAAGGGGCCTTTGTAGTTCTTGTTGCCGCGCTTGGTGAAGATGGCGATGGCCCCGCCACTGCCCCCGAAAATGGCGGCCTCGTTGCCCTTGTACACTTCTACCGCCTCCACATCTACCGAATTGATGGTATTGATGACATCGGCATCGACGCGCTGGCCGTCCAGAATAATCAGGGGCGTGCCCGAATTGCGTATTTGGATGCTCTGGTTGGGTGGGTTGCCACTGATGGTGAGGCCCGCCACCCGGCCTTGCAGCAGCGAGAAAATGGGAATGCCTGACTGGGCCTCCGGCATTTTGGTAAAATCGAGCACCGTACCGCCTACCACCCCCGGAATCAGGCGGCGCGGGTCGTCGGACGGAATGACGCTTTGGCTGCGCTGCCCGGTCACGGCCACGTCGGCGAGCTGCACGTTGCGAATGTCATCGGCGGGCATATTCTGGCGCTCTACCACGCGCTGCTGGCGGCTGCGGCGCACGTAGTCGGCCACGGCGGGCGGGGCGGCGGCCACGCCGGGCAGGCCGGGCAGCGGCAGGCCGCCCTGGGTGTGCGCGCCCAGGTCGGGGCGCACGGTCACGTTGGCGCCGCCGTTCACGCGGCGGGCTTGCAGCGTCACCACGGTCGTGTCTTTGCCATCGAAGCCCACGAAGCTAAAACGCCCCTGCGCATCGGTAGTAGCCGAGAGAAACTGCCGGATGGGCTTGGTTTGCACGAAGGTCAACTGGCTGTTGGCGATAGGGTTGTGGCCCATGCCCGTCACCTGCCCCCGAATGGCCAGCTCCTGCTCTGCGCGGTATTGCGGGGCGGGCACGGGGCCGGCCAGCAGGTCTTTCCACACGAAGCGGCGCCAGCCCTGGGTTAGCAGCAGGTCGTCGAGGGCCTGGGTGATTTCGGGGCTTTGGTTTTTGAAATAATAGCCTGGCTCCTCCACGTAGCCGGCCAGGTCGGAGGTCAGCAGCAGGTTCGAGGCGATGGTTTCGGCGTTGGCGTCGAGCGTGGCGGCACCCTGCTCGGCTACGGCCACCGAAAAGCGGGTAGTCACGGGCTGGCCGCTGGCGTCGGTGACCTGCGCCTTCATCAGCACGCGCTCGTGCGGGGCGTAGGCGGCTTTGTCGGCCGTAAGGGTGATTTTCAGCGCCGCCGGGCCATTCTGCGCGAAGGCCAGGCGCTCGGCCTGCGGCCGGCTCTGGGCATCAAACAAGGTAAAGTGCACGATGCCATTCGGGTATTTACTCTTAGCTACCGTCCACGTTACGGGCTTGCCATCGGAAGTGAGCGGGCGCGGGGGCAGCCCCACGATGTAGCCGCGCACCTCGCTCACGAGCAGCGCCGGGCCGGGCGGCGTAGCGCCCGCGTAGCGCGCCTCGATGGCGAAGTTTTCGCCATTGTCGGCCACGTGCAGCGCGTAGCCGCTGGCCTGCGCGGCGGGCAGCGGGTAGTCGGCGGTGCCCCCACCGGGCAAGGTCACGCGGGCGTGGTACTGCTGGCCGGCGGCGGGCGTAAAGCTGAAGTGCCCCATGCCCAAATGCTGGCTTTTGAAGCCCGTGCCCACGGGCTTATTCTGCGCATCGAGCAGCTGCCCACTGATGGCCACGCCGCGCCCAGTGGCCGCCTGCGCCTTAAAGGCCACCGTGCTGGGCAGGCCCGCCACCAGCGTGCCGCCTTCCGGGAAGAATTGCACATCGACCTTGGCCGGGGCGGTTTTTTGGGCACCGGGGCGGGCGGGCGTGAGGGGGCCGGGCTTGTCTACGGGCTGCGTGGGGGCGGCGGGCCACACCTGCAGCTGGTGCTGGTAGAAGAAGGCGGGGCCTTGGTTGCGCATCCAGTTGGTGTAGGCGCGCAGCACGTAGGTGCCGGCGCGCAGACTGTCATCGAGCTCGATGTCGCCGTGGGCCAGGCCGATTTCCTCGACGCGAAGGGTGCGGCGGGCCACCAGCCGCCGCTGCGGCGAGAGCAGCTCCACGTACACGATGCGGCTCAGCGAGTCGGGCCGGTGGCGCAGGGCATCGACCAGGTAGGCGTTAAACCAAATGGTTTCGCCGGTGCCGTACACGGGGCGGTCGAGGTGCAGGTACACCTTTTCGGGCCGGGCGGCGGCGTAGAAGGCGGCCGCCTTTTCGGCCAGCGTGCGCACGGGGTTGTCGTCGGCGGGCAGCTGGAAGGCGGCCAGCCCCAGCAGCCCAGCCGCCGCTACCGGCAGCGCCCAGCGCGCCGGCAGGCGGTTGTTTTCTTTACCAAAAAAGCTCATAAACCAGCACAAAAGAAGCAAGCCCGGTAGGAGCGCCGCGCAACTGCGCGCAAGCTTAGGCCGCAACCAATGGCGAAGCTATGAAGCAACGCCGCAAAGAACCCCGAAGCAGGGTGCGCCGGCCCGATGTAAAACAGAGTGGCACTCCGTTTGGCGCCGGGCAAGCTACCCGCCCGCGAAACGGAGTGCCACTCCGTTTTACTCTCGCTCTAGTCGCAGCCCTCGGGGCCGCAGGCGGGGCCGTCGGCCAGCAGCGTGGGCTGCGGTTTGGCCGGGTGATTTTCTTCCCACACCTTGCCCAGCACTTCGGCAAAAACCTCGCTGGGCTGCGCGCCACTCACGGCGTATTTATCCTCAAAAACGAAGAACGGCACGCCGCGCACGCCGATTTGCTGGGCTTCGTACTCGTCGCGGCGCACCTCGCCCGCGTAGGTGCCGGCCGCCAGCGCCTGGCGGGCCGCGTCGGCGTCGAGGCCGATTTCGGCGGCCAGGTTCAGCAGCGTATCCAGCTCGTTGAGGTCGCGGCCTTCGAGGTAGTAGGCGGCAAAAAGGCGCTCTTTCATGGTGCCCTGCTGGCCCTGGTGGGCGGCAAAGTGAATGAGCTGATGCGCCAGAAAAGTATTGGCCGGAATGACCTTGTCAAAGTCGTAATTCAGGCCTACTTCTCTGGCTACTTGGGTCATGTAGTCGTTCATGCGGCGGCCCTCGGCCTCGGGCACGCCTTTTTTCTTGGCCAGCGAGAGGTGGATGCTCTCGCCGGGCGTGGGCACGTAGTCGGGCGTGAGCTGGAAGCTTTTCCACTCGATTTGCACGTCATCGCGGTGGGCAAACTCGCCCAAGGCGTGCTCAAACTTGCGCTTGCCGACGTAGCAGAACGGGCACACCACGTCGGACCAGATTTCAACTTTCATAGGAAAACTCACTGAGAAATAACTGAAAAAACACGAAGCCGCTGCCGGCCCGAAATGTTTGCTTTTCACCCGCCTTAACACCCGGCCCCGGCCCAGCGTTCGGGCAGGCGGCGGCCAGTGGCGGCGCAACCTTCGGCCGGGCCAGTAGTTAAACCTGACTAGCAATTGCTTTTAAAAAATTACGTAAGTCATGGAATATCAGAAATTAGGCTCGTCCGACGTTAGTGTTTCGCGCGTCACCTTCGGCAGCTGGGCGGCCGGCGGCTGGATGTGGGGCGGCACCGAGCAAAACGACGCCGTGGGCGCCATTCACGCCGCCTACGACCTCGGCGTGACCAGCATCGACACGGCCCCCATCTACGGCATGGGCCTGAGCGAGCAGATTGTGGGCGAGGCCATCAAGAGCCTGCCCCGCGACAAGGTGCAGGTGCTCACCAAGTTTGGGATGCGCTGGGACTTGGCCAAGGGCGACTTTGCCATGAAAACCAAGAACAACGACGGCCAGGACGTGGACGTGTACAAGTACGCCAGCCGCGACAGCATCATCAAGGAGTGCGAGGACAGCCTCAAGCGCCTGGGCACCGACTACATCGACCTCTACCAGCAGCACTGGCCCG
>JAKONR010000103.1 GCA_022701825.1 Hymenobacteraceae bacterium
CGCTGGCGTCGATGATAACCCAGGCTTTCTGGGCGTTGGCCTTGTTGACGTGGGTCGTCTTGAAGCTCAGGTGGTCCATGAGGATTTGGTAAAAATTACCGGCTAAACAATTGACAATAAACCCCAAGCCGTTTGGGCCTGGGGAAAAACGGACACAAAGGTACCCTTTTTTGGGCAGAATACCAAACGCGGGCTAGCTAAATGTCTGAAACTAGCGATACTCCCGCAGCGTCTCGACCAGCACCCGGAAGTCTTTCGGGTAGGGCGCTTCCACCTTTATCGCCTCACCAGCGAGCCCCGTAAAGCCCAATTCAACGGCGTGCAGGGCAAATCGCTTGATGAACGGCTGCTCGGTCTCGCCTTCCTTCAGGTTGAATTTCTTTTTGAGCGAGGAAAGGTAAAAATCCTCGCCGCCGTAGAGGTGGTCGCCCACGATGGGCGTCTGCACGTAGGCCAGGTGCAGGCGTATCTGGTGCATGCGCCCGGTCACGGGCTCGCACTGCACGAGGGCGTGCCGAGCGTATACTTCGAGCGTGGTGAAGCGGGTTTCGGCAGGCTTGCCCTTGAAGGCCAGGCGGGCCTTGCCGCTCTTGGTGGTTTCGATATTACGCTCTACCACAAACTGTTCGAGCGGCGGCGCGCCGTTGGTCACGGCGTGGTAAATCTTGTTTACCTCCCGGTTTTCGAACTGCATCGAGATGTGGCGGTATGCCTCGGGGTGCTTGGCCAGCACCAGCGAGCCGCTGGTGTCGCGGTCGAGGCGGTGGCCTACCTGGGCGTCGTCGGCATATTCGCGGGCCAAGCGCAGCAGGCTGGGCGCCACGCCGATGCGCTCGTCGAGCGTGGCCAGGAACGGGGGCTTGTTGACGACGATGTAATCGTCGTTTTCAAACAGGATAAGGTCTTTGAACTTAGGTGGCTTCATGCGTACCGCAAAGGTACGGCGGGTAGTACCGCGAAGCCTTAGCGCGGTGTACCGTAAGCTTTAGCTTGCGAGCGAGCGCAGCGAGTATTCGCGTTGGCAGGCGTTCGCTTACGCCCTGCTCGCTACGCTCGCTCGCAAGCTAAAGCTTACGCTACACTAGGCTACGCCTGTTTCTTTGGCCGCGGTAGCTTGAACTCCATCGCCGTGCCCTCGCCGACCGCGCTGCGAATGCTAATCGTAGATTTGTGCGACTCCACGATGTGCTTGCTGATGGCCAGGCCCAGCCCCGTGCCGCCCGCCGCCCGCGTGCGGCTTTTCTCAATGCGGTAGAAGCGCTCGAACACCCGCGCCTGGTGCTCGGGCGCGATGCCATTGCCGTTGTCGCGCACCGAAACGCGAACGCCCTGTCGGCTGGGCGTGAGCGACACCAGCACGTGGCCGTCGCTTTCGCGGCCGTACTTGATGGCGTTATCTATCAAGTTGATAAGTACCTGCCGGATGCGATTGCGGTCGGCTACGACCAGCATCTCGTCGCCGGCCAGCTGTGGCGGAAATAACTCCAGCGTAGCGCCCCGCTTTTGAGCTTGCTGCTCCAGCAACTCAAAAATCTCGCGCACCAAGGCCACAAGGTCGAAGCGCTGGCGGCGCATCCGAATTACACCTTTTTCGAGCTGTGAGATGGTAACCAAGTCCTGCACTAGCGTATCGAGGGCGTCGAGGCTAGAAGCGGCTTTCTGCAAAAACTTGCGGCGGGTGGCCGGGTCCATGCCCTCGTCATCGCCATCCTCTTCATCCAGAATGGTATGCACGAAGCCTTGGGCGGCGAAAAGTGGGGTTTTTAATTCGTGTGACACGTCGGCCAGGAACTCGCGGCGCAGGGCCTGCAATCGCTTGAGTTCTTCAAACTCCTGCTGGCGACGCTGGGCGGTATCCAGTATCTCGTCGCGCAGGCGCTTGAGCGGCTCAGGGCGGAATAAAAAGCGGTTGCTAAGCTTCTTAAACTCTTTACGCTTAATGTGTTCCAGGCCGGCGTAGATGCCGTTGACTTCCCGAAAAATCAGGGCCTCAAACGACAAATACACCAGCAGAAAGCACGCGCCCACCGTGGCGCCGCCCACCAAAAAGGCTTGCCGCACCGGCAATTGCGGCCCCACGTAGGCAAACGTGGTAAGCACGCCTGCTACTAAGGCCGCGATGCAGATGGCAATGGCCCGCGAAGAGAGTTCGCCCGCCTTGAGGCGAGGCGAGTCGGAAAGATAAGCCAAGCGTAATCGTACTAAGGAGCCGATGCGCAATACTCTAGCTAGCAGGCGTATCCGTCTCATAAGGGCCGCAGCCTGCTGCGTAAGAGCAGGCTAATCGGCGTTAAATTTATACCCTACACCCTTAATAGTCTGGATGTGGTGGTCGCCCACTTTTTCGCGCACCTTGCGCACGTGCACATCCACGGTGCGGGCCAGCACGAAAACATCGTTGCCCCAGATATTTTGCAGCAGCTCGTCGCGGCTGAATACCTTGTGCGGCGCGGCGGCCAAAAAGGCCAGCAGCTCAAACTCTTTCTTGGGCAAGGTGATTTTTTTGCCTTCCTGGTACACCGCAAACGCCGTGCGGTCGATGCGCAGGCCGTTGATGTCGATGGCCTCCACGCCGGCGTGGGGGTCCTGGTCGCGGCGCACCACGGCGGCTAGGCGGCTCAGCAAGGCGCGGGGCTTGATGGGCTTGGCAATGAAGTCGTCGGCCCCGGCGTCGAAGGCGGCCACTTCCGAAAACTCCTCGGAGCGCGCCGTAAGTATCATAATGTAGGCGTCCTTGAGGCGAGGCTGCTCACGCAGCAGCCGGCAGGTAGCGATGCCATCGAGGTGCGGCATCATCACGTCGAGCAAAATAATGTCCGGCGTAAAGTCTTGGGCCACGGCCAGGGCACGGCGGCCATCGCCGGCCGAAGCCGTAACGTAGCCTTCTTTTTTGAGGTTAAACTCTAGCAGTTCAACAATATCCGGGTCGTCATCAACAACCAGAATTTTGTAAGTGGCGGATTTTGCCAATGCAGACCGAGTCGGGGCGGAAGCTGCCATAGTAGCGAAGCGAAAGGGAGAAGGATTTTCGCGGTGCAAAATTACCAACGCGCCGCCCGGCAGCGTATTACGTTTGTGTGACGCCCGGCCCCGCTATGTTACCGCCGCATTACGGCGCGCCCACGAGGTTGAGCCTGCTTTTCAGGCCCTCGTACTTGTACATATCCACTTTGATGGCGCCCACAAACAGCTCAGCCTGAAACAGCACTGGAATCTTGTTGCGGTCATCGGAGAGGTAGACCTTAATGGCATCTTCGCCCCGAAATATCTTGTTAGCCGGCATTTTGGGCACCAGTTTCAGCACCCGAATGGTGCCCGCCTTGGTTTCAATCACTTCCCGCCCTTTAAAAGTAACTTCCAGATTAAAAGACGATTCATCGAAAAAACCGGGCATCTTGATTACGTCGCCGGGCTTCATCTTATCGTAGTGCAGGGTGCGCAGGTAGTAAAAGCCGCTCACCAATTCCTGGGCATTGTTCGGAATTTTATAGGGCGTGCGGGTCGGCTTTTCGCGGTCGTGAATCTGCACGTCGGCCACATCGTGCAAATGGTCAAAATCCACGGTTTCTTTTTTGTGGTAGCCTTTTTCGGTGATGTCGCGGGTCGAGCGCAGCGGCAAAATGCTGGCCGTGTCGATGTACGAGCGCCACTGGTCGCGCACGTGCAAGAAGAAGTCGAACGAGCCCGTGGTATGGCCGCTCACGGTGGCCTTGTAGCAGGGGCGGTCGGCCACGCGGTCGAGCGAGCCCGAGGTTTCGACCGTCGCCTCGGCCGCGTTTATGAGCCCGTAATGCACTTTGTAGCGAATGGTCTCGCCGGTTTTAAAGCTTGGGTTGGGCCACAGGCGCACCGGCTCGGCGTTGCCCACGGGCTGCGTCCAGGCCGCGCAAGCTAGTAGGAGAGGAGTATAGCGTAACCAACGACGAGTCATAAAACCAATAAATGTAATTGCGATAGCTAACGGATATAATTGCAAACGAAATGCCAGGACAAAAATAGGACGGAAGTAATAAGCCCGACAACTGCCGCGATTAATAAAAATGCGCGGCAAGTGCGCCACAAAAAAAGCCCGCGGCCAATAGGCCGCAGGCTTTTACAAAATGCAGAAAGCGGGTGAATTACAGCGTATCGTCGCCGTCTTCGGGGCCGCTCATGTCCACCGGGATAACGTCAGCGTCGCCCTTGGCCATCGTGCGGATTTTCTGTTCGATTTCATCAGCTAGCTCAGGGTTGTCGAGCAACAGAGTTTTCACGGCCTCGCGGCCCTGGCCAATTTTGTTGGCGCCGTAGCTAAACCACGAGCCTGATTTGGCAATAATGCCCATATCCACGCCCAAGTCCACGATTTCGCCGACTTTGGAAATGCCTTGGCCGTATATGATGTCAAACTCGACTACCTTGAAGGGCGGCGCCACCTTGTTTTTCACCACTTTCACCTTGGTGCGGTTGCCGGTCACGTTGTCCTTGTCTTCCTTAATCTGGCCGATACGACGGATGTCGAGGCGCACCGAAGCGTAGAATTTCAGGGCGTTACCACCGGTCGTGGTTTCGGGCGAGCCGAACATCACGCCGATTTTCTCACGCAGCTGGTTGATGAAGATGCAGAGGCAGTT
>JAKONR010000116.1 GCA_022701825.1 Hymenobacteraceae bacterium
CGCAGGCGCCCACCGCTGGGTTGGCTGCCCGGCTGGCTGCTCGTGCTGCTGCTGCTGAGCGGCCCGGCCGCCCTGGCCCAGGTTCCCGACTCCACCACCAACGCGCCCGCCACCTCCGGCAGGCGCCGGCCGGGCTCGGTGCCTACGCAGCCGGCGCGCGTCATTTCGGCCGACCCCAACGAGCCCCAGAGCCCGCCGCCGCCCGGCCAGCGCGACGTGCAGCGTACCAAGCAGCCGGGCATCTCGCGCAAGGCCGCGCCCAGCCTCACGCCCGACAGCACCGGCCTGGCCGTGCGCGACACCAGCCGCGCCGGCCGCCGCCAGGATTCGCTGCATTTGGCCGACCTCAAGCGCCGCAGCCAGATTCAGACGACCGTGAAATACGCGGCCAGCGACTCGATTCAGTTCGACGTGACTAAAAAAATCGCTCGCCTCTACACGCAAGCCACCGTGGACTACGGCGAGATGAACATGAAGGCCGACATGATAATCGTGGACTACGGCAAGAATACGGTGCTGGCCAACAGCCGCCTGGACTCGGTGAAGCACAAGCTGCGGGGCAAGCCGGTCTTCAAGCAAGGTGCCGACAACTACACGGCCGAGGAAATCGCCTACAACTTCAAAAGTAAGCGCGGCATTATTTCGGGGGCCATTACGCAGCAGGGCGAGGGCTACGTGCACTCGGAGCTGGCCAAGCGCCAGGCCGACAATACGATACACAACCTTGGCACCACGTACACCACCTGTAACCTGGCGCACCCGCACTTCTACATCCGGGCGGCCAAGGCCAAGGTGATACCCGGCAAATCCATTATTACGGGGCCGTTTCACATGGTCATTGGCGACGTGCCGCTGCCGCTGGGGCTGCCATTCGGCTACTTCCCCATGCAGCACGGCGGGCGCGGCTCGGGCATCATCATCCCCACGTTTGGGCAGGCGCAGGACCGTGGCTACTACCTCACCAACGGCGGCTACTACTGGGCCCCCAACGACTACCTGGGCCTGCGCGTGACCGGCGACCTCTACGCTGGCAACGCCGAGCGTTTTGGGGGCTACGGCATTAATACCGAGCTGACCTACGACAAGCGCTACCGCTACCGGGGCAGCGCCCGCATCTCGTACACCAACCGGCCCACCACCTCTATTTTGGGCAGCGGCACGGCCACCACCAACGCCGAGTACGTGGCCCCGCCCACGGCCCAAACCTTCTGGATAACCTGGAACCACTCGCCGGTGCCCGCGCCGGGCGGCGGCGTATTTTCGGCCAGCGTGCAGGCGGGCAGCTCGTTCTACAACCGCGTCAACACCCTCGACCCGCGCCGCTACCTGGCGGCGGCCTTCAACTCGACCATCAGCTACTCCAAGCAGTTGCGGCACTTGCCCATCAACTACTCGATTCAGGCCACCCAAAGCCAGAACGTGCAGACCGGCGTGATGGACTTTACCTTGCCCAACCTGAGCGTGGGCGTGGCCCGGCAGTACCCCTACCAGTGGCTGGGCATCCAGCCGCGCGGGGCCTGGTACGAGCAGTTTGCGGTGAGCTACAACCTGGTAGCTCAAAACCGCATCACCAACACCGTAGAGGCGCGCACGCTTAGCTCGGGCCTGCCGCTGCTGGGCGGCAGCACCTCGTCCTACAACATTCCGGTGAGCTTTGCCAACCTGGGCACGCTGCTGCGCAATGCCCAAAACGCGGCCCAGCACCAATTTCAGATTACGCTGCCTTCGGCCACGCTCTTTCGCCACGTGCAGGTGCAGCCCTCGGTCAACTACGGCGAAACATGGTATGCCAAGTCGCTTGATTACAAGTTTGTACCCGAGGCACAGGCCGTGCGCATCGATACAATGCCAGGCTTCAACCGGCAGTATTCGTACTCGGCCAACCTGTCGGCCACGACGACGTTCTACGGGCAGCTCAATTTTAAGAAGGGCAACGTCAAAGCCATTCGCCACAAGGTGACGCCCAGTATGAGCTACTCGTTTTCGCCCGACCTGACTAAAGGCAGCGCCTACCAGACGCTGTACGTGGGCGCCGACGCCACCGGCAACGCCGTAACGGGTGGCCTGCGCGACAACTACGGCACCCTGCTTGCGCCGCAGACCTTCACGCGCTACCAGGGCTTTTTGCTGGGGCAGTCGGCCAGCGCCCGCGTCAGCCAGGTTTCGTTTTCGGTGCAAAACCAGATTGAGATGAAGGTGCGCAACAAGCAGGACACCACTGGCACCGAGGAGTTTAAGAAAGTGAGCCTGGCCGATGGCATCGACCTGGCCGTGGGCTACAACTTCGCGGCCACTTCATTTAAGCTCTCCGACCTGAACCTGGGCTACCGGGTGCAGATTGCCAAAAAGCTCAACGTGGTGCTCAGTAGCTCGTTTTCGTTCTACCAGCGCGACTCGCTGGGCGCGCGCCTCGACCGCTACCTGTTCGAGCAGAAAAGCTTCCGGCTGGCGCGCCTCACCTCGGCCAATCTGAGCATGGGCTACCAGTTTAACCCCGCCGCCAAGCCCCAGAGCAAGGCCAACATTCCGCGGGCCACGGCCCCGTCCAACGACCCGGTGCTGGGCTCGCCCACGCCCGTGGCCATCTACGCCGATTACATCGACTTCGACATTCCGTGGGAGGCCAGCCTGCAATACACGGCCAGCTACAGCACCGTCACCGCGCCCTTCCGCAACCCGAACTACGCCGCGCTGACGCCGCTGCTGTCGGGCAACTCGCTTACGGCCAGCGGCTCGGTCAAGCTCACTGAAAACCTGCGCCTGAGTTCCAGCCTCAACTTCGACCTGCGCGCCGGCACGTTCGTGTACCCGGTTATCAACTTCACCCGCGACCTGCACTGCTGGCAAATTACCGGCATGTGGATGCCGGTGGGCGTGACGCGCGGCTACAGCTTCACCATCGCGGCCAAAAGCAGCCTGTTGCAAGACCTCAAGCTGAATCGCAACCGCACGATTTTGAACCGGTAGGGGCAAGGAGCGCGGGCGTACACTCCTTCTACTCCCCAAACATGTACACTACCTCGCGCACGAACAGCTCGCCGTCGGGGCGGAGCAGGGCGAGGTTGCTGATTTCCAGCTCCAGGTTGAAAGTTTGATTGTTGAGAAACTGAAGCACGGGGCCGAGTAGCTCGGGCGTGGTATCGTGCAGGGCCAGCGACACGTGGGGCAGCCACAGGTCGGGGGCGCTGTATTTATCGGTGCGGCTGCACATGGGCGCAGCCACCTCTAAAATGCGGTGGTGCAGCTGGTTGAGGTAGTCGGAGCGCAGCACCGGAATGTGAATAACCGGCCGCTCGCCCGGAAACATGCCCAGCCCCGTGGTGTGCGCGATAAAGGACTCGCTGGTGGCGGCAATTTGGCGCAGGCCTTCCTTGAGGGCATCCAGGTCGATGGGCTCGACCAGTTGGTAAGTCAGGTGCGGCTCGGGCGTGGCCTGCACATCGGTAAGACCGAATTCCGTTTCCAGGCTTTTAATCAGCTTATTGATGTGGTCGGAAGAAGGTGGGGCCAGCAGCGAAGTAATAGCGAGCATGAAACAGGGTGCCGAAGCAGAAAATCAAAAAGGGCGGGGCAGCGCCCCGCCCCCAAAGCTAACGCCACGGGCGCGAGCCGTAGCGCGGACCTTCCGTCCGCCAGTAAGTAAACGCCGGGGCTCGCCGGCCAAAAGTCTGCCCGGCCCTAAAAGCCTACTTTGGTGAGGCTGAACTGCGCTACCGCCGGGTTGCGCATCTGCTGCAAAGCGTTGAGGTACGAGTAGAGCACGTAGCTCTCGGTGCCATTGCGGCGGGCCAGCGTGGTGGGGTACACCGAGCCGGTGGCAAAGCTGCCGGTGCGGTTCACATTGGCAAAGCCGTCGGCACTGGTGAGGCGATACACCTGGCCCTGGGCGTTGCACACTACCAGTAGCGTGTTATTATCGATGAGTTGCAGGCCATCGTCGCCGCTCAGGGTGAGGCCGGTAGTATTTACTTTGGTGAAGCCGCCAGGATTAGTCAGCGGCACTTTGAGGAGCGCGCCCTCGTCCGACTTAGCCACGAGGAGATAGCCGTCGGGGTGCGCCACGATGCCATTGAGGCCGAAAGAGCCGCTGGGGGCCGCCAGGGCGCTGTTTTCCAGGAAAACCGATGCCGTGCCTTGGGTATCAATCTTGTAAATGATGGGCGCAAAGCTGTCGGTGACGTAGGCATTGCCGGCCGCGTCCACGGCGATGTCATTGGCGAAATGCGCGGCGTAGGCGGGGCGCAGCGTGCCGAGGGGCACGTAGCCAGTTTTGGCGCCCGTGGCGTTGAAAATGGCCACGGCGGCGAGCTTGCGCAGCGTGGCGGCGGTGGTGCGGGCGGGGTTGTAGCCGGGGTCGGACACGGCCACGAGCAGGCGGTTGCGGGGCACATCGAGGTGGAGGCCGATGGTCGAAACCAGCTGCGCGTCGTCGGCAAATTGGGAGTACGTGCCGTCGTCCTTCACCTGCCCGATGCGGCCCGCCGTTTGGGAGCTTACCAAAAAGCGGCCGCCCGCGTCGTCGTACTGCGTGCCTTCGGGGTAGAGGCCGGCTTGGGTAAAATTGACCTGGGCCGGGGTGCCGAGCGTGGCCACGTCTTTGTCGTCGGCGCAGGCCGCCAGCAGCAGGGCCAGGCCAGAGGCCGCGCCCAAGCGGGCCAGGGCCGAAGTAGTAGAATAAGACATAGAAAAAAGAGCTAAAGCTGCCACCTTTACGGGGCGCACGGGGGTAAAGGTTGAGCCTGGCGGCCCCGCCGCACAACCCTGGCGGGGCGGTTTGCCGTTAGCCAACCTTCGCCAACTGCTCCGATTTGTGTCTACTTTCTCTGCCCCGGCCGCGCCCGGGCGCCCCCGGCACCGTTGGCTTTGGTGGCTTTTGGGCGGGCTGGCCGGGCTGCTGGTAGCGGGCACGCTGGCCGTGCTTTTTGGCCTCGACCCCTGGCTGCGCCGCAAGCTCGAAACCGCCGTAGCCGAGCAAACCCACGGCCAGTACCAGCTGCGCATCAATTCGTTAGAAACCAAGCTCGCCGCCCGCGCCGTGCATTTGCGCGGCCTGGCGCTGCGCCCTGCTACCAATGTAGTAGCCGATACCCTGCCCTACCTGGCCCTGCGCCTGGGCCGGCTCGACCTCAGCGGCGTGGGCGTGCTGGCCCTGCTGCGCGGCCACACCGTGCCGCTCGATAGCCTGGTGCTCGACTCGCTGCAAGTGCGGGTGCTGGCGCTAGCCAAAAAGCCGGCCCCCCACCCCACCCCGCCCTTTTACCGGCAGCAGCCGGTGCGGCTGGGCCTGCTGGCGGTGCGCCACGCGGGCGGTAGCCTGGGGCCAGCCGCCGCGCCCACGGCCCAGCTCACCCGCGCCGACGTGCGGGCCCGCGACCTGCTCTTCACTGCGGCCGGGGCCAAGGATACGGCCCGGCTGGGCTTCGCCGCCGCCTGGCAGGCCACGCTGCACTACCCGCAGGGCCGCGTGGGCGGCCACGTTATCGCGCTGGCCAGGGCGGTTTTTTCGTCAGATAAAAAAACGTTGACCATTGACTCGCTCAGCATCGAGCCGCCCGCGCCGGGCCGGGGCACGCCGGGCGCCACGCAGGTAGCTTTTTTGATGCCGCAGCTGCGGGTGCGGGGGCTGCAAGCGGCTGCCTGGCAGCACCAGCGGCGATTTCGGGCCGATTCGGCGCTGCTGCGGCGGCCCCGGCTCTCGTTTGTGCCGCCCGCGCAGGCCCCGCCACCGCTGTGGCAGCTGATACGGCCCATTGCCCGGCGCGCCGACATCGCGCATTTTCTTATTAATGACGGCTTTATGGCCATCACCGGGGTAAAAACCAGGCCGGCGGTGCGGCACGTATTTGCCGTGGGCGAGTCGCTGCGCGTCGATTCGCTGGGCGGGCAGATGCGGCAAAAGCGCATCCTCTACGCCCGCAGCTGGGTGGCGCGCAGCGGGCGGCTCAGCGCCACGTTTGACGCGCCGGCCTACCCGGCCACCATCGAGCGGGGCGCGCTCGATACCCGCGCCGGCACGCTGCGCCTGCGCGAATTGGTATTATGGCCCAGCCTTTCGCCGGCCCAGCTCAACCGCCGCAAGGGCTACCAGGTGACGCAGGTGCGCCTGCGCACGCCCGAGCTGCGCGGCGAAGGCCTTGATTTTTATCAGCTTTCCGACAACAGCCACCTGCGTGCGGCCCGCGTGGTGGCCCAAAAACCCTGGCTGAGCCTGGGCAGCGACGGCCGCGCGCCCCTCGACCCGCACCCCTCGGTGCTCACGCCCGAGGCCGTGCGCCGGCTGCGCGCCCATATCGATGTGGCCCGGTTTGATATTCGGCAGGGCACTATCTACACCACCTACCGCAGCCGCCAGACGCCCGAGGTGGGCAAGTTCACTATCAGCCAGCTCAATGCCACGCTGCGCAACCTCAGCAACGACCCGCGCCACCAGACGCTGGCCCACCCGCTCACGGGCGAGGCCACGGCCTTGGTGGAAGGGCGCTCGCGCCTGCAAGCCCGCCTCAGCGCGCCGCTGCTCGATGCGCGGGGCCGCCACCACCTCTGGGGTAGCTTCGGGGCCGCGCCGCTGGCCATCCTCAACCGCATCACGGTGCCGACCAAGGCACTGGGCTTCAAGAGCGGTGACATTCAGCGCATAGCCTTTGATATGCGCGCCGACCGCCGCCAAACCAGCGGCACCATGCGGGCGCGCTACACCGACCTCAAGTTTGAGCTTTTCAAATACAAGGACGGTGATTTTAAAAAGCCGCTTTTCACGCGCCTCAAAAACGGGGTGGTCAACCTCGTGGTGCGCGACCAAAACCCGCGCCCCGGCGGCCGCTTTGTGGTGGGCGACATGACCTCGCGGCGCAACCTGCAATCGTCGGTATTCACGGCCTGGCGGCAGGGCCTAATGACCGGGCTACTGCACAGCGCCGGCGTGCCGCAAAAGATGGCTCAGAAGCTGAGCCAGGCCAAGGGCACCAAGCCGATTAAGTAGGCGGCTGGGTGCCTCGTTAACATGCCTGTCCTTGCGAGCGCAGCGAAGCAATTGCACCTGTTGGGTTGCGCCATTCGAGTTCCGCTCGGGTACGATTGCTTCGCTGCGCTCGCAAGGACAGGCATTTTTGGAGAGCACCCAGGCTGGGGCCATGCGCCGTATCTTTGTGCCCGAATATCCGCTGCGCAATGATTTCCATCTCTGACTTAGACTTCCACTTCGGCTCGCGTGCCCTCTACGACGGGGCCAGCCTGCACATCAAGCCCAAAGACAAAATCGGCCTCATCGGGCTGAATGGCACCGGCAAATCGACCTTGCTGCGCCTGTTGGTGGGCGAGTACAAGGCCGATGGCGGCTCCATCTCAATGAGCAAGGAAGTCTCGCTGGGCTTCCTCAACCAGGATTTGCTGAGCTACGACACGCACGAGAGCATCCTGCACGTGGCCATGCAGGCCTTCGGCGAGGCGCTGCGCTTGCAGGACGAGATTGAGAAAGTTCTGGTCGAGTTTGAGGTTAATTATACCGACGACCTGGTCGAAAAGCTGGCCGACTTGCAGGAGCGCTTCGAGGCACTGGGTGGCTACACCATGCAGGCCAAGGCCGAGGAAATTCTGGAAGGTCTGGGCTTCACGACCGAGGAACTGGCGAAGCCGCTGAAGTCGTTTTCGGGCGGCTGGCGCATGCGCGTGATGCTGGCCAAAATCCTGCTCCAACAGCCTTCGCTGCTGCTGCTCGACGAACCTACCAACCACCTGGACTTGCCGAGTATCAAGTGGATAGAGAACTATTTGGCCGACTACGAGGGCGCCGTCATTATCGTGAGCCACGACCGGGCGTTCCTCGACCGCACCACTAATACGACGGTGGAAGTGCTGGGCGGCAAGCTCGTGCCCTACGCTGGCAACTACTCGTATTACCTCGAAGAAAAGGAGGAGCGCAACCTCATCCAGAAGGGCGCTTTTGAAAACCAGCAGGCCCAGATTCGGCAGGCCGAGCGCTTTATCGAGCGCTTTAAGGCCAAGGCCAGCAAGGCCAAGCAGGCCCAGAGCCGCGTGAAGGCGCTCGACAAGCTGGAGAGCATCGAGGACGTGGCCCAGGACGCGGCCAAAATCAACATGAAGTTCACCTTTAAGGTGGAGCCCGGCCGCCACGTGTTGCGCATGGAGCACGTAACCAAAAAGTACGACCAGAAGCTGATTTTCCGCGATACCAACGTGCACATCGAGCGGGGCGACAAAATCGCCCTCATCGGGGCCAACGGCAAGGGCAAATCGACGCTCATGCGCCTGGTAGCCGGCACCGAAGCGCCCACCGAGGGCAAGCACCAGCTGGGCCACAACGTCATCATGTCGTTCTACGCGCAGCACCAGCTCGAAAGCCTGACGCTTGACAACGAGATACTGCAGGAGATGAGCGAGGCTGGCTCGAAGCGCAACGACATGGAATTGCGCTCGGTACTGGGCTCGTTTTTGTTCACGGGCGAGGAGGTGTTCAAGAAAATCAAGGTGCTGAGCGGCGGCGAGAAAAGCCGCGTGGCCCTGGCCAAAACCCTAATTTCGGAAGCCAACTTCCTGCTGCTCGACGAACCGACCAACCACTTGGACATGGTATCGGTCAACATTCTGATACAGGCCCTGGAGCAGTACGAGGGCACGTTTATCGTGATTAGCCACGACCGCTACTTCGTGGAAAACGTGGCCACCAAAATCTGGTTTATCGAGGACTTCCAGCTGAAGGAATACCCCGGCACCTACGCCGAGTACGAGCTGTGGCAGGAAGACCGCGAGAAGGCGGCCAAAAAAGCCGGCTTACCCAGCCCCTCGGCCAGCAAACCCCAGCCCAAAGAGGAGAAGAAAGCCGACCCTGCGCCCGCCAAAACCGCCTCGCCCGACCAGAAAAAAGCGCTCAAGGAGCTAGCCGAAGTCGAAGCCAACATCGACAAGCTGGAAAAAGAAATGGCCGTGTACGAGAAGCAGCTCGGCGACCCCAAAATTTACCAGAATACCGCGCAGCTCAAAGACACGACGGTGAAGTTTGAGCAAGTCAAAAAGGAATTGGCCAAGCTGAACGACCGCTGGGAGATGCTGGCCGAGATGTAATACTTTGCTTGGCCAAA
The DNA here is from genome assembly GCA_022701825.1 of Hymenobacteraceae bacterium. Classification (GTDB taxonomy): domain Bacteria; phylum Bacteroidota; class Bacteroidia; order Cytophagales; family Hymenobacteraceae; genus Hymenobacter. Next base: position 9,096 of record JAKONR010000116.1, read on the forward strand.
AAAGCCCGCTGGCGTCTGCCAGCGGGCTTTTTTCATGATTAGGTCAATTACTCACCCGCTGCATATTCCTGGGCTGTTACTCTTTTGAGCCAGATAGTTTTGCCTTTTTGAGCGGGCGTAGTGGCCACGTAAGTAAAGCTGTTCTGCGGCGACGCGCCGTGCCAGTGCTCCACGTTGGGCAGGCATTTAATCACTTCGCCTTTCTTGATTAGCTGAATGGGCTTACCCCTCTCCTGGTAGTAGCCACTGCCTTCCATAACCAGTAAAACCTGACCGCCGGGGTGAATGTGCCAATCCAGCTTGGCTCCTGGCTCAAACGTGGCAACGGCAATGCTGTACGTAAAGTTGGCATCGGGCTCGCTCAACTCCTTAAGCCACACCTTCCCCGTGTGGTTATCTGCGGTGGCTAACTCTCCTTTCGGAAAGACTGGCGCATCTTGCGCCGCTACCTGGGCCGCATTAATGGCCAACACTGACAGCAGCAGTATTTTTTTCAGCATTTTAGCTTTCCCTTAATGTTTGGCGGCTGAACGGACAGCCTACGTCCCGAGTCCAGGCTAAGTTACCTGGGCTACTTGCCCGAGTTCCAAACCAGTATCGTGCAGCCAGCAGAATCGGCGGGGCTGCTGGCGCGGTGCTCGGTGCCGGGCGGGTAGTAGAGGTAAGCGCCCGCCGCGAAGGCACGCCCGTTTTCCACGCCGGGGTCGCAGTAGGTGCCCGCCACCACAAATACCTCGTCGGGCGCGTTGTGCGAGTGTTGCGGGTAGGTGCGGCCGGCTTCAATCTTGATGAGCACGCGCTTTTCGCCGGGCTCGGCGCGCAGCAGCGTGCGGGTTACGCCCTCGCTAACGGTTTCCCAAATCTGGGCTTGTTCTTCCTGGTAAGTTACGGTTGCCATGGGTTTAAGCGTGTTTTAGTGAGGTAACCCGCAGTCCGAAGCTAGTGTTTGGGCGCCTCATGCTTGCCTGAGGCCAGAATAGTGGCCTAAATAGCGGCTGAGGTCATTTGCAGCGATTAGCTTTTCGTGCGCATCGGTGGGCTGGTGGTAATGCCGGAAAAGGGGCGCTTGCGCGGGTATTTCTCAAAGCACCAACCGGTCGGCCTGCTGCGCCAGGGCCTGAAAATAGCGCTGCGCCACCGCCACATCCTGGGCGGTGATGCAGGTGATGGTAAAGGCATCTTGCAGCCCGGCCTGGCGAAAAGGCAGGTGGTCGGCGGTATTCGCCACGAGCTAGCCAAACCGCTGGCAGCTAACGCCCTGCCGGCGCGCCACCGCCCCAAAACGCCCTGAGCAACGGCCCGCCGGGCGCGGCCGGGACGGCCCAAATCAACTACCCGGTTGGTGCCCGTAGCGTAGGGCAGCGCTACGCAGTAAGTGGCGAAAGCATCGAGGTGCTTGCTGATGAGCGCCCGCCGCGTGGCATTGGGCTGACCATCCAGCGGTTTTACGATTTCCAGGAGCTTCCTAACGGGCGGGTTCTTGCGAAGTAGCCTTTTCTGCGATAGAATATTGGAAGCGGCCGGGCGAATGTAGCGCCGCGGCTGGCCCAACTGAAGGCACGGCCGTACTTTCGCCCCATGCGCCTTCGCTTCCTCCCCTGCCTGCCTTTGCTGCTTTTGGCCCCGGCCTGCGTGCCGCTGGGCACGCCCATTACCAACCCCGACCTGCCGGCCAGCCAGCAGCGGGCGGCGGCCCCGGCCGCTACCGCCCAGCTGCGCTACTACGACTACATCTACGATGCCAGCGTGCGCAGCGTGCAGTGCTACGTGGGCACCGGCACTACCTCTACCACCTTCGGCAACACGGCCAATGCCACAGCCGTGCTGGCCCCGCCCATCGTGCCGCTCAGCCAGGAACAGCCTATTACCCTGGAATTTGATATCCTGGGCGAGCGCCCGCCGCGCCTCACGGCCAAGCTCATTCACTGCGACCTGGGCTGGACGCCCTCGGTGCTGACGGACTTGCAGTTTATTGATGAGATAAACGAGTTTAATATTCCGAACTACCAGACTTCGGTGAATACCAAGGTGCCGTATTACCACTACACCTTGGCCGTGCCGCGCGTGAAGCTGAGCGGCAACTACCTGCTGGTAGTGCAGGCGGGTGGCAATAAGCCGCTGCTTTCGCGCCGGCTACTGGTGTATGACAACCAAGTAGTTGCCACCCTCCAGCAAGGCATTTTGGCGGGCGGCGTCGATGCGCGCTACGCCTACCAGCAGCTCGATTTTCGCATCAATTACGGGGCGGTGCAGCTGCTGAACCCGGCCCAGGAAGTGAAGGTGGTGCTGCGCCAGAATTTCCGCTGGGACAATGCCCACTACAACCTGCGCCCCACCTTCGTGCGCGACGCCGAGCGCGTGCTCGAATACCAGTACTTTAACTACGAAAACGCCTTTCCGGGCCTGAGCGAGTACCGTTATTTCGACGCTCGTTCCTTCCAGTCCGTTGGCCTCGGCGTGGCGCGCTTGCAGCGCCACGCCAATCCTGTTCAAATCGACCTGCTGCCCGAGGCCACGCGCAACGGCCTGGCCTACAATCAGTTTTACGATGCTAACGGCCAGCGCGTATTCGAAAACCGCGACTACGGCCAGGGCGCGGTAAATGGCGACTACGGCCTGTTCACCTTCACCCTGAACGCCCCGCAGCCCGCGCCCGGCCCCGTGTACGTGCTGGGCGCCCTCAGCGACTGGCAGCTCAAAGACGAGTTTCGGCTGCGATACGACTCGCTGCAGCAGCGCTACGTTGGGCAGGCGCTGCTCAAGCAGGGCTACTACAGCTACAGCTACGCCGTGGCCCCCAAAACCGCCGGTGCGCCGCCCGATGAAGTGTATTTTGAAGGCAGCCACCAGGAAACCGAAAACCAGTACGACCTGCTGGTGTACTACCGCCCGCCGGGCACCCGCACCGACCTGCTCATCGCCTACCAAGCCCTCGACCTGAACGTGCGCTAGTGCCCGCCGCCGCCACGGCAACCTATTATTTACTTATAAAATCCCGTTTTTCGGCAATCCGAGGAACGGGATTTTTTCGTATTTTCACCTAAAATTCATTTTATAGCCACCTAATAATATTATCAAACTAAGCTTATATACTTAAGCGGTAACGCATTAAAATCAATGAGCGAGCTTGCTACTAGCCACGTGCAAGCGCTGGTGTTACCCTATCGCTTCGCAACAACTTATTTAATCCTTTTTTATACGTATCACATTAATAATAAACTCTTTATCTAACAATAAATTTGCGCTTACCTTTCCCGGCTCAGCTCACGCGTCGTTCATATTGCTTCCGTTATTTTTATACCAACTTACTTGACTAATAATTTTAGTTTTTAAATAAAATTTCGTATCTTTGGACATGCGCAAGACCCAGCTTCCTACTCCTCTGCCAGTGCAACAATATGCCCGGTGCGTGAACGATGCGAACCGCCCCGCCGGCTACATCGGCGACTGGCCCACGGCGGGCCAGGTGTACCTCGTGCAGGTGCGGCCCCACGCACGCAGCGGCCAGCCGCACGTGCATGTCATGGGCTTCTATGCCGAGCGGCCCTACGGCGCTTTTGCTGCCGACCGCTTCGAAGAAGTAGCCACGGTGTGGCTGAATTAATATCGTAACCAGGCGACAAAAAGGGGGTAATGCCGTTCGCTCAACCGGAACGGCATTACCCCTTTTCTATTACGCTAAGTTGCTTACTCCACCACCTGCGCGGCCACGTCGAAGGTAGCGGCGGGCGGCTGGGGGTTCATCTCGGCGAGGGCAGCCACCACGATTTCGGCAATGGCGAGGTCGCGCGCCCACTTCTTATTGGCCGGAATGACGTACCACGGCGCGGCGGGCGTGGAGCAAGCACTCAGGGCATCCTGAAAGGCTTCCTGGTACTTATCCCACAGCTTGCGCTCCTTGAGGTCGTCGGGCTCAAATTTCCAGCGCTTGGCCGGGTCGTCGAGACGGGCTTGCAGGCGCTCAGCCTGCTCCTCCTTCGAAATGTGCAGAAAAAACTTGATAACGCGGGTGCCCTCGCGGGTCAGCAGCTGCTCGAAATTGTTGATGTCCTGGTAGCGCGGCACCCACACGTCTGGGCCGACGAGGCCATGCACGCGGGTCACGAGCACGTCTTCGTAGTGCGAGCGGTTGAACACCCCGATGTGGCCCTTACTTGGCGTTTGCTGGTGAATGCGCCACAAAAAATCGTGGTCCAGTTCCTCCTTGCTCGGCGCCTTAAAGGCTGCCACCTGCACGCCAGCCGGGTTGAGGCCCGTGAGCAGCTTGCGAATAGCACCGTCCTTGCCACCCGTGTCAATGGCCTGAAACACTAGCAGCAGGCTTTGGCGGCGCTCGGCGTAGAGATTTTCCTGCAAATCACTAAACTGCTTGAGCAACTCCTCCGCACGCTTTTCGGCGTGCTTTTTATCCTTGAAAGGCTTGGAATTGTCGGGGTCGATGTCGGCAAGGCGCAGGGGCTGGCCGGGCGCGACGCGCACGGCGGGCGTGTCGGCGGGGTGGTCGTGGGGCATGGGCACAAAATACAAAAGCACGGCCCGTAGTGGCCGTGCTTTCAGTAAACGAAAAAGGGGGGCTTTTGCGTTGTGTATTTACCGCGCCGTGCCCCAAAAGCGTCCTTTTTTGGCGTCAGAATTGCCCTTCTAAAAAACGTTTGTCTTCGCGAGCGCAGCCCAGCTGCCGCGCAGGCCGGCAGCCACTCACCTCTTCTTATCCATGCCCTTACTTCCCCGCTTTTTCCGCCCGCTGGTGGCGGCCCTCGGGCTGCTTGCGGCCCCCGCCGCCCACGCGCAGGCTACGCCTGCCACCGATATGCCTGCCAGCCAGGCAGCGGGCATCATTCGCGAAATTACCGAGGCCGTGGGCTTGCAGCCGCGCTTCGAACTGCGGGCCACTACCGTAGTGCCCAATGCCGCCGCCGTGGCCTACGACGGCAAGCGCTATTTGCTTTATAACCCCAGGTTTCTGGCGGCCGTGAACCGCGCCGGCCACACCGATTGGGGAGGTATCAGCATTCTGGCCCACGAAATGGGTCACCACCTCAACGGCCACACCCTGCGCGGCGGTGGCTCGCAGCCGCAGGACGAGCTGGAGGCCGACGAGTTTTCGGGCTTCGTGCTGCGCCGCCTCGGCGCCAGCCTGGCCCAGGCCCAGGCCGCGCTGGCCGCCGTAGCCGACGATGAAGGCTCGGCCACGCACCCTGGCCGCACGCCCCGCCTCGCCGCCATCAGCCAGGGCTGGAACCGGGCCAACACCCAGCTGGCGGCCGTGGCCAAAGCCGGCGCG
>JAKONR010000133.1 GCA_022701825.1 Hymenobacteraceae bacterium
TGCCGGGTCTTGCAGGTCGGCGGTGAGGTTCACTACGGCCGTGTCAAATACGACCAAGTGCGTCTTCACCGCTTTTGGCGAGGCCAGCACAGCCCCAAATACGCCCGCGGTTGGTTGCTCTGCGCGAGTGGTAGCTTTGGCGGGCATCACGCGGCCTGGTGCGAGCGGGGTAGCTACTAAATGCACATCGGCCTGCGTGGTGCGTGTTAGTTCGGGCTCCAGCAGTAGCTGGCTGAGGCCCCGGCGGCCCGTGGCGTTTTGCCGCATCACGGCCACCACCTTGCTCGGGAAATGCTGCCGGATGTCGCCCCGCCAGCGGCTCACGCGGAAGCCGAGCCGAGGCCACCCCGGCACTCGCCGTCGTAGAGGGCCGTGAGGGTTTGGTTGAGGGGGCCGTAGTCGGCGGGCCTGGGCACGGTGCTGTCGGCATCGGCGGCGCTGCCAAACACCAGTGGCCAGCGGGTGGCGGTGGGGTTAGCCATAGGTAATAATACTAAATACCAGAGCTATGGGCCGCCGCGTGGTGGCTGCGGCTACCGAAAAAAATTGCTGGGGTCCGTCTGGCTTAAATACTTTTTCAACTTTCCGACATTTCCGAAGTAAGGCAGCACCCAATTCATGAAAAGGCGCACCGCATCGAGGCTATCGGCGTAGGCCAGGAACACGTTTTCAGTCTCATCGAACTCCAGATGGTCGAGCAGGCCCGGTTGGTACTCTTCAATGATGGTCTCGATGTGCTCGCGCCAAGCCAGGCCGGTGCCGCCGTAGCCGTGGTCCTCAAATAGATTGAGATACTCATCCATATTGCCCACTTCGGCCAAAATGACGAACTGGCGGGCCGGATTGTCGGTCCCGCGGGCGGCGGCAATTTTGAAAGGAAACGTAGAAGCCATAGGCTGAAATAGGTGGTTGGTTGCTAGGGTACTAGCTGCAAGTACGGCACCGTAGCGCGACTATGCTAGCGCTATATTGGCGCGGGCTGGTGGCCGGGCCACCCCCGCGCCGGGGCCCGACGCAGAATAGTCCAAACCCCTACTACCCGCTACGCGCCTACTAATTCGCGCAGCACGGGCCGCCCCCGCCGGCCCCGCGTCCAATCGAAGCTCAGTGCGGCGGGGGCGGCCAGCCCGGCCCCGGCGAGGTCCACAAGCTGCCTGGCGCCCGGGCCGCAAAAAATCGGCAAAGGCCCGGCGCAGCAGGGGCACTACCGCCCGAAAGGTGGCTTGGGGCAGGCTGCCGAGCCAGGTGTCGAGCAGGTCGAACAGCTCGCGGTGGTGCATGAGCGCCAGCCCCGAGCCGCGCAAAAAGTCTTCAATCTGGGCCGTGGCGTAGGCGGTGGGCGGCTGCGTGTCAAAAAGCAGGCGGGCGGCGGCCCCGGCGAGGAGGCCGTTGCTGGCGCTACTGCGCGGCACGGCGGCTAGGGCAGCAGCGCCAGTTGGCTTCGTGGCCAGTGTCTTCGAGCAGGCGGATGGCGGCGTGGGCGGCCAGGATTATTGCGGGTGGCCACGCCAGCTCTCATGCTTCGTGGAAGGTGCTGGCCTTGCCGCTTGGGGCCGCCGGGCCGACTACACGCCGCCGGTTTTGCGTAGCTTTAGCCCCCGCCCGGCTCCACCTCACCCATGCCTACCGACGAGTTTTCCACCGAATTTATTCATGTCGCCTACCGCCCCGACCTCTGCCAGCTTACCGGCCGCTGGCTGCGGTCGGTGTCGGAGGCCGAATTGCACCAGGGCTACGCGGCCCTGCGCCAGGCCGCGCTGCACCACGGCTGCGGCTGCTGGCTCATCGACTCGCGCCGCCGTACCAACCGCAGCCTCAACGGCCCCGAGTGGGTCACCACGCAGTTTTTGCCCGAGGTGCAGCGCGAATTGGGTCAGGCGCTGGCCGTGTGCTTTCTGGTGCTGCCCGATTATTACGCCTCGCTGGCGCCGAGCGCCTTCGAGCTACCCGCTGGCAGCCACGTGCAGTTTGCGCGCTTTGTGGATGAGGGCGCGGCCAACGCCTGGCTGGCCATCCGGCAAGCGGCGCAGTAGGCTGGCGCCACGCTACGCCCAGCGCCCAGTTGGGGCCAGCGGCTGGCGCTTAGGAGCGCCTTTAGCGGTGGCTTTTGCCGCTTGCTCTCCGCCCTTGGCTTGGCGCTTGGCGAGCTAAGGGCAAAGAGTAAGCGGGCGGCGTGCCAGCGGGCAGCAGCGCCGGCTGCCGCGCCAGTAGTAGCAACCCGGTCCCGTGCTTGCACGGAAACACCTGGCTCGGGCACGAGCACTTACACGCCGGCCCGGTCGGGGCTATGCCCATGCGGTAAGGCTTGGTGCCGCCGCTGGCGCACTCGCCCCAGGCGGCGGTAGCGATGCATCTCAGGTTGCCCCCACTTGGCGGGGGTGGCCAGCTCGCGGCCACGTTTCAGGGTGCTTGCGTCGAGGGCGAGGGCAGCAGCTTGGTCTTCGGTAAGGTTATCATCGGGGCGGTGCCGCGACGGCGATTTGACTTCTAAGGTGGTGCCGCTGGCCGCGCTGGCTAGCGCTTGCGCCGCCAAAAAAACAGCCCTGCGCACCCCAGCGCCAGCCCCGCAATAAGGCCGTCGCGTATGGTGCGGCCTTGTTGAGCTTCTTCGAGGTCAGCGGTGAGGGTGCGCTGGCGCTCGGCCGCCTGGCGCTCGCGCTGCTGGGCGTTTTGCAAGTCGTTTTGCAATTCGCTAAGGCGTTGCCCGGTCAGGTTGCGGTCGTCGCGGCTAGTGTTTTGTAGCGTGGTGGCGGTGGTTTGGAGCTGGGTGGCCGTAGTTTGGGCCTGCTGGGCAGTTTGATTTAGCACGGCTACTATTTGCTCGTCCTTGTTCACGATGCCTTGTAAGGCATCCACCACATCCTGCAAGTCTTTCTTGCTGGGCTTGTTGCTGAGGCCTAGCAGACCGTGGCGCTGGGCGTTGGCCTCGGCGTATTGCTGGGTCAGTATCCGGCGCTCGGCCAGGAGGCGGGGGAGGGGCGAATCGGGCGCGGCCTGGGCCAGCGCGGGGGCAGGCATCAGCAGCCAAAGCGACAGCGAGCGGGCAAAAAGCGTCATAAAAAGTAAAAGCCCGGCTCGCCGTGCGTAGCGGGCCGGGTCTTATTGTTCGGCAAAAGCTGCGCTGGGGTTGCGCCAGGCCGCCCCGCCGCTAGCGCATCGCGCGCGCCAGGTTGCGGATGATGCGGCCAGCCCGCGATTTCACCGTGCCCAGCGGCAGGCGCAGTTCATCGGCGGCTTCGGTCTGGGTGTAGCCTTTCAGGTACAGCAAATCAAGCAGTTGGCGGTCGCCGGGGCCGAGCAGCTTCAGCCAGTCGCGCACCCCGATGTGCTCGGGCCGGAAGGTGAGCGGCGCGGCGCGGTCGGGCGCATCGCTGGCGCTGAGCGAAAGCGTGCGCTGGGCCTCGCGGTAGCGCCGCTCGCGCAGGTGGTCGATGGCCAGGTTGCGACCAATGTTTAGCGCCCAGGTAAAGAGCTTGCCCTTGGCAGAATCATATTTTGGAAAAGCCAACCAGAACTTGAGCAGGGTTTCCTGCATAACGTCTTCGGCCAGCTCCTCGTGCCGCACAAGGCGCCAGATGGTGTGGTAGAGCGCTTTGCCATATTGCTTGTAAAACAGCGTCATAGCCGTTTCGTCGCGGGCATGTAGGCGGCGGATAAGGTCTTGTTCAAGCTCGGGCGCAAGTACTTTCATCAGCTAGCGGCAGGTGCAACAATGCCCAACCTACGCCTTGGCGCAAGCCCCGGATTTAGCCGTTAGCTATAAAAAATAAAACTTTTTCAGGAACCTTTTCTGGTTTCACCGCCCACCATGCGCGAAATCAGCCCGTGGTCTTGCGTGAGTTCCGACCATACCACCCCGGCGAGGTGCGTCAGCACAAACGCGATAAGCAGGTACATCGTGACGTTGTGAATTTCCTTTACCGTATGCTCGATGCCGTGCAGCCACGCCACGTCGTCGGCCCAGGTAAGGGCCAGGCCTGTCAGCACCATTACGCTGATAAACAAGTAGAACGCCAGGTACGTGAGTTTAGCCAGCAGCGTATGCCGCGCCTCGGGGCGCTCGGCGGGCGGGGCCAGCCGGTAGTAGCGGGCCGCCGCCAGCAGGCGCGCGCCAAAGCGCTTTTCGGCCGGGGCCGTGAGCTGCATCACCAGCCAGTAAGCCCAAAAAGCCGCCAGCGCCAGCCCAATGCCGATGTGCCAATCCCACATGCGCTCGCTCATGAGGTGGGCAATGCTCTGGCCCTGCTCTTTGCTGATGGGGCCGCCGTGCTGCGCCGCCGCCGCCTGAAACTCGGGCACCAGCGCCTTGGGCTTCACAATAACCTTGATGAAGAGAATCGTCATCAGCTGCCCGGCTAGCAGCAGGGCATTGCCCCAGTGCCACACCCGCAGCGGCGCGGAGTAGTCGTGGGTGGCGGGCGGTCCGGCGGGCGAGGCAGTAGGCGACATGGCGGGTAGGAGTTTGGGGCGCGTTTGAAGCAAAGAGCCACCCGCCTTTCACCAGGAAAGCCGTTAGGCCTGAATCACCGAAGCGGTAGTTTTTCCGCTTCAGTGATTCAGGCCTAACGACTAAGGTTTAAAAAAGTTAGCTTGCGCAACGCTTCAGACGAGTACCGCCGCGGTAGCGGTAGCAGGCTCCGGGGCCGCTACGGCCAGCGTGCGGCCGGGATAGGCCAGCAGCGCGTGTTCGAGGCAGGTGAGGGCGGCGGCCAGGTCGTTGAGATTCAGAACGTAGGCAATGCGCACCTGCTGGCGGCCTAGCTCGGGCGTTTGGTAAAAGCCGTTGGCTGGCGAGAGCATCAGGGTCTGGTTTTCGTAGGCGAAGTCCGTGAGCAGCCACTCGCCAAAGCGCTCGGCATCGTCGACGGGCAGGTGCGCCATCACGTAGAAGGCGCCGCCCGGTACGGGGCACTGCACGCCGGGCATGGCTTGCAGGCGGGCCACCGTGAGGTCGCGCCGCGCCTGGTATTCGGCGCGGTTTTCGTCGAAATAGCTCTCGGGTAGGTCGGCCGCGGCCTCGCCCAGCAGCATACCCAGGCCGGGCGGACTGATGCGCATCTGGGCGAAGTGGAAGGCCGCCTGAAACACCGTTTCGTTGCGCGTCACGAGCGAGCCCACGCGGGCGCCGCAGGCGCTGTAGCGCTTCGAAATAGTGTCCATCACCACCACGTATTCCTCGCCGCCGGCCAGGTTGAGGGCGCTGGTGGCGCGGGCGCCATCGTAGCAATATTCGCGGTAGGCCTCGTCGGAAAGCAGGTACAGGCCGTGGCGCTGGCAGAGGCCCAGAATATCTTCCAGCTCGCGGCGCGTGTACACGTGGCCCGTCGGGTTGCTGGGGTTGCAGAGCAGAATAGCCTTGGTGCGCGGCGTAATAACCTGCTCAAAGTCAGCCAGCGGCGGCAGGGCAAAGCCGTCTTCGATGGTGGCCGTTACCGACACGATATTGACGCCCGCCGCGATGGCAAAGGCGGTGTAGGTGCCATAAAAAGGCTCCGGCACGATGATTTCATCGCCCGGGTTGAGGCAGGTGAGCAGCGTAAACAGGATGGCCTCGCTGCCGGCCGTGGTTACCAGTATTTGGTCGGTCGTGACCTCGATGCCGGCGCGGTGGTAGTAGGCGGCCAGCTTCTGGCGGTAGCTGTCGGTGCCCGCGCCGTGGCTGTAGGCCAGCACCCGGATATCGGCCTGGCGCACGGCCTCAAACAAGCTCGGCGGCGTCGGAATATCGGGCTGGCCGATGTTGAGGTGGTACACTTTTTTGCCCTGGCGCTTGGCGGCTTCGGCAAAGGGAGCGAGCTTGCGAAACGGCGAGGCGGGCATGTCTTGCCCGCGCTGGGATATAGCTAACGGCATAACTACTAGAGTAAAAGCGTAGAGAAAAGTTAATTGAATAATGTGTCTGTGAATTGGCTTTCTGCATAATAATGGCTGTCATGCTGAACGCAGTGAAGCATCTCTACCGCCTCATTCGGGCCGTTCAACGAAGCGAAAGAGATGCTTCACCGCGTTCAGCATGACGGATGCTTTACTTTTAAGAACCAGCCCATTAACTAAAAGTCCCAGCCGAATAACCGGCCAGGACTTTTAGTATCAAAGGTAAAGTACAAAAACGCTAGCCGTTGCGCTTGTTCAGCTCATCGCGGATTTTGGCCGCTTTTTCGTAGTCTTCTTTTTCCAGCGCCTGCGCCAGCATTTTGGTCAGCTCGTCGAGCGAAACCTGGCCGCTGGGCTCGCGGGGTTCGGCCGCGCGGGGCGCGGGAGTGGGATTATCCTCGTCGTCCTCGTCGTCTTCATCGCGGTCGTCTTCGTCTTCCTCGGCGTTCTCATCGAGGTCGGAGAGGATGATGCCGGCTTCGCTGAGCACGCTTTCGACGGTGAAAATGGGTACCCCAAAACGCAGGCCAATGGCGATGGCGTCGGACGGCCGGGCGTCAATCTCAAACGTGGTGGCGCCGTCGGAGCATACGATGCGCGAGTAGAACACGCCTTCCTTGAGGTCGGAGATAACTACTTCGATAATAGCCACGTGCACGTGCTCAGCAAACGACTTGAACAAGTCGTGCGTGAGCGGCCGGTTGGGGCTGATTTTTTCAATCTGGATGGCAATACTCTGGGCTTCAAACATACCGATAATAATCGGCAGGCGGCGATTGCCGTGCTTCTCGCCCAGGATGAGGGCAAACGAACCGGACTGCGACTGTGAGGAAGACAGGCCCAGAATTTCGAGCGGAATTTTTTTCAAGGGTCGCGGGGACGTGTGAAGTCCGGGAAACGGATAATGGAGTTCTGTACGACAAATAAAGCGATTGCGGCCGGAATAGAACGGAGAAATTTGCGGATAATGCCAGAAAAGCAAAAATACATAAACGTCATGCTGAGCTTGTCGCGGCAGCTGGGCTGTTTGCGTTAGAAACTAACTTCAACGCTTCCAGCCCAGCTGCCGCGATAAGCTCAGCATGACGCTCGCAATTCAACAAAAAATTCTAGTTCAGCTCCTTTACGGCGGCCGTCAGCTTGGGCAGCACCTCAAATACGTCGCCCACGATGCCGTAGTCGGCGGCCTTGAAGAACGGCGCTTCGGGGTCTTTGTTGATGACCACAATCACCTTCGACGAGTTGACGCCCGCCAGGTGCTGAATGGCGCCCGAAATGCCGCAGGCAATGTACAGGTTGGGCGAAACCGTGATGCCCGTTTGGCCCACGTGCTCGTGGTGGGGGCGCCAATCGACGTCCGATACGGGCTTGGAGCAGGCCGTGGCCGCGCCCAGCGCCTTGGCCAGGTCTTCGATGAGGTGCCAGTTTTCGGGGCCTTTCATGCCGCGGCCACCGCTCACTACCAGCGAGGCCTCGGGCAGCAAAATGCCGCCGGCCTGGTCCTGCATCACCACTTGCTGGGGCGCGTCGGCAAAGTCGGCGTCGCCGAGCTGGGCCGAAAAAGCCGTCACAGCGGCCGTTTTGCCGGCTTCGTGCTGCGCTTCGATGGAGTTTTTCTTAACGGCAATAATCTTGCGGTCGCCGCTCAGCACCACGTTCGAAAACGCCTTGCCCGAAAACGCGCCGCGCTTCACGGTGAACTGGCTGCCGTCGGTTTTGGGCAGCTCTACCACGTTGGTGGCCAGCGCGGCTTGCAGGCGCACCGACAGGCGCGAGCCCACGGCCGCGCCGATGTTGCTGTTGGCCAGTACGATTACCTTGGCATCTTCCTGCTGGGCGGCCGTGGCAATGAGCTTGGTATAGGCGTTGTTTACGAAGTCCTTGAGGCGGGGCTCGTTGTCATACAGCACTTTGCTGATGCCCTGCTCGCCGAGCTTGGCCAAATTGGCCTCGGTGGCTTCGCCCACGGCGATGGCCGTGGCGGTGGTGCCGAGTTGAGCGGCCACTTGGGCGCCGTAAGTGGCTACTTCGAGCGAGGATTTTTTTACCTCGCCCTTGTCACATTCAACTACTACTAAAACAGACATTTTGAGAGAATTATGAATTATGAATTAGAAATTATGAATTTGAGATTATGAATCATGAAGTAGTGGACAGGGTATGGGAGCCTCAAAGTGCCAATTCATAATTCATAATTTTTAATTCATAACTCAATTAAATGACCTTGGCTTCATTGCGGAGCAGCTTAATCAGCTCGCCGGCGTTGGCGGCGTCGATGAGCTTGACACCCTGCTTCTTGGGGGGCAGCGCGTACTCGGCTACTTTGGTACGGGCCTCCGCGCCGGTGGCGGGCACCACTTTCAGGGGCTTGGTGCGGGCCGTCATGATGCCGCGCATGTTGGGGATGCGGGGCTCGCACATGGGCTGCTGGCACGAGGCCACGAAAGGCGCGGCTACCTGCACGATTTCCTTGCCGCCCTCGATTTCGCGCTCTAGCGTAGCGGTGGTGCCGCTCATATCCAGCTTCATGGCCGGCGCTACGGTCGGGATGCCGAGCAGCTCGCCCACCATGCCGTGCACCTGAAAGCCGTTGTAATCAATGCTTTCCTTGCCCATCAGAATCACGTCGTAGCCGCCGTCTTTGGCCACGGCCGCGATTTGCTGGGCCACGAAAAAGGCGTCGGTGGGGGCGGCGTTCACCCGGATGGCGTCGTCGGCGCCGATGGCCAGGGCTTTGCGGATATTAGGCTCGGTGTCGGCCTCGCCCACGTTGAGCACGGTCACGGTGCTGCCGGGGTTGGCCTCCTTGAGCTCGATGGCGCGGGTGAGGGCGTATTCGTCCCAGGGATTAATCACAAACTGCACCCCGGCCTTGTTAAACTCTTTGTTGTCAGGCGTGAAGGCGATTTTGGTGGTCGTGTCGGGCACGTTGGAGATACAAACCAGAAACTTCATCTAAAACGAGGGTAGGGTGAGAAGATTTGCTGCAAAAGTAGTCGGCTTGCATAACATTCCCTAGGCCCAAAAAGGTCGCCCGGCGGAAGTAACAAAACCGAAATGCGGCGCGGCGGTCGCAATTTCGCCTCAAATATAGCCCGAACCCTGTCCCCGCTACCCGCCGATGAACCCCACTGCCCCCAACCGCTTGCAGCAACTGCTCGCCTTCTACCAGGAAGACCCCACCGACCCGTTCGTTATCTACGCCCTGGCCACCGAATACCGCGCCGACGACTCCAAGCTGGCCTGGGAATACTACCAGAAGCTCCTCGCCGAGCACCCCGACTACGTGGGCACCTACTACCACGCCGGCAAGCTGCTCGAAGGCTTCGGCAAGAAAGACGAAGCCGAGCAGGTGTACCGCAAAGGCTTGGTAGTAAGCCGGAAAGCCGGCCAGCTACACGCCGCCAGCGAGCTTCAGCAGGCGCTCAACAGCTGCCTGGGACTGGACTATGAAGATGAGTAGCCCGAGGCGCAGGCTTGGTGCATGGGCCCAGCGTTTGCGTTTGCAAAGCGGCACTCTATGAAGCCGCGCTGTCATTCCACGAAGGAAAATGTTCGATGATATCCGAAAATCAGCAAAAGGTGCGCTCATTGCGGCTTTTTCGCTGTGTCTGCTGGCCTGTCTTGCCGGGGTAGCGGCAATGGCCTTTCTGCCACTCATTGGTATCGCATTCGTGGTGAGCTGCTTGCTGTACGCGGCGATTTTAAAGCTAGCGGATGTGCCGCTGTCCCGGCGCGTTGCATTTGGGCTAGCCTGGCTTGGGGCGACCCTTACGGTTTTATTCCTGAATAGCCATTTTCGGTGGTTGATACCCTGCTTGCTGGCTTACGGAGGCGTGGTGAGCTGGCTACTGCGCCCACCCACGGGGCGCGCTTTATGGGTGGTGGGGTTGCTGACGGTCAGCTTCTTGATGGTCCCTGTCTTGGTTTTTCGCAATACGCCTTTGCGGAATGCCGTGCAGGAAAAAGATTTGCTGTGGGCAAAAATTCTGTTCGCGTTCGGGGCCGATGCCAACGAGCGGGAAATCCACGGCTTTAGTTTTCTCAGCAGTGCCACTAACACGCATGTGCTAAGCGAAGCCGTGGAGGCCGAAGACCCGCAGATGCTGGCCCTGTTGCTTCGGCACGGGGCCAATCCCAACGCCCGGTCCTACCAAGACTCCGAATTTGAGCGGGATACCATGCATCTGACCATTCCGGTGCTGCTGCCGGCCATCTGGAACAAGCAGCCCGCGCTGGTGAACCTGCTGCTGGCTGCCGGGGCCAATCCGCTGGCCCAGGACTCCTATGGGCGTGATGCCGTAACATCGGCCCGGCAGTATGGCTACGCTGATTCGGTAGCGGTGCAGCGCGCTGCCGCACGGTTCCGGGCCCGGCGATTGCGAACGAAACCCTGAGCCGCTTTCGGCCGCCGCCGTTACTTTGCAGCCGATGTCAACCAAAATACTACTGGTCGAAGACGAGCCCAAGGTATCGGCCTTTATCCGGCGCGGGCTGGAGGAAGAAGGCTACGATGTAGTAGTGGCCTACGACGGCACCTTTGGCCAGCGGCTGGCCTTGAGCGAGGCCATCGACCTGCTCATCCTCGACGTGATACTGCCCGGCCAAAGCGGGCTGGAAGTGCTGAAAGCCGTGCGCACCCAAAACCAGGCGCTACCCATTCTCATGCTTACGGCCCTGGGCACTACCCAGGATAAGCTGCTGGGCTTCGACGGCGGGGCCGACGACTACCTCGTCAAGCCCTTCGACTTTGCCGAGCTGCTGGCCCGCGTGCGCGCCCTCACGCGCCGCCGCAGCCACGCCGAAGCCAAGGGCAGCCAACTGCGCCTCGCCGACCTGGTAGTGGACACGGCCGCCAAAACCGTGGCCCGCGCCGGTCAGCCCATCAAGCTTACCGCCCGCGAGTTTAACCTACTGGAGCTGCTATTACGCCACCAGGGCCGCGTGCTTAGCCGGGGCGAAATAGCCGAGCACACCTGGGAAGAAGCCTTCGACGCCGGCTCCAACGTGATAGACGTGTACGTGAACTACCTGCGCAACAAAGTCGATAAGCCGTTTGCCAAAAAGCTCATCCACACGGTGGTAGGCATGGGCTACGTGCTGCGCGAGGAGTAGAGACTAGCACAGGCAATGTCGCTAGTGGGCGTTCAATAAAAAAAGGCTTCTTCAAGTAGAAGAAGCCTTTTTTATAGTAGTAATCAAGTGATTAGTTGCGTATAACCAAGTTGTTGGTTAGTAGCTCGGTAGATGGGATAGGCCACACGTAGAGCGGATTAGTCGGGTCGATTGGCCCGATGGTAGATTTTCCGGGGATGGTGGCATTGAGGCGCATGATATCGGTATTGCGCAGGCCTTCTCCTAAGAATTCGATGCGCCGCTCCAGCAGCAGGGCATCGAGCATGGCGCTCACGGAGCCCAGGCCGGTGGCCGTGTAGAGACCATTGGGATTAGAGCGCCCCCGCACGGCATTGAGCAGCGCCAGCGCCTGGGTATCGATAGAGTTAGTAGTGCGCACCCGGGCCTCGGCCAAGCTGAGCAGCACCTCCGAGTAGCGCATTACCGGCGCTTTATCGGTGTAAGGGGTGCCGGTCGGGTATTTGGTGAGGAACCGCTCGGTGCCAGAAAGAGCCGTGAGACTGGTACGCCGCGCATCGGCGGCTCCAAAACCAGCCTCGCTAAGGACGCCGCCGGCCGCAGTATTAAGCGAATACTCCCCATTATTACCACCCAGCGAGTTGGGTAGGTAATAGTAAGCCAGTTGGTTTTGCGTGCCCGGCGTATCCTGCGCGGTAAACGGAAAAGACAGGATGCTTTCGGCCGTCTCTTGGGGCGGGGCAAAAACCCCGGCAATCGAAGAGTTCAGCGCGAAAGCTACCCCATTGGGTGCCACGAATGGCGCGGTGGTGGGGACGAGCTTGTTGGCTTCCGTAATGACATCGGCGTAGCGGCCCATCGTCAGGTAAACCCGCACTTTGAGGGCGATGGCCGTGTTGCGGTGCGCCCGCGTGATGTTATTGAAGGCCGTAGTGCCGTAGGTCAGTGGCAGGTTATCCTCGGCAAACTTCAGGTCGAGCAGTATTTGGTCGTACACTTGGCGTACCGTGCTACGGGCCAAGCCGTTGGCATCGGGGCCCATTTCGGCCCGCAGACGTAGCGGCAGGCCCGGCAGGCTACCATCGCCAGCGCCGGCGGTATAGGGCCGGGCATAATACTGTAGCATAGTGTAGTAGCACAGTGCCCGCAGAAAACGCGCCTCGCCTTGATAGTTAAGCGAGGTAGCGGCGAAATTGCTGGGGAGCGAGCCTGCGTTGGCGTCCAGACCCGCCAGAAACACGTTTATCTGGTTGATGGCCGCGTAGCCCGCGCCCCACATGCTGATTACGTCGTTTACCGATGTTTCCGTCAGCGTGTGGTTCCACACGGCGGTGCCGGTTACGTTGTTGGTGGCCCGGTTGATAAAATCGTTGGCCCGGATGTCGCCGTACACCTGCACGCGCCCACCCAGAAAACCGCCGACTTTAACAAAGCTGTACAAGCCGTTGACTTGCAAGGCAATACGGGCCGGGTTGCTGAATACTACCTGGTCAGAGAACTGAATCTGGGAAGTGGGCTCCAGCAGGTTGTTCTGGCAGGAGAAGCCGCCAAAAGTCAGCAGCAGAGTACTCACGGCCACCGCCGTCTTTTGTAAGTTTAGCGTTAGTTTCATTAGATTGCTACTGAGAGGGTTAGAAGCCAACGCTGAGGCCAGCGGTATAAGTGCGGGCCTGGCCCACCGAGTTGCGGTCGACGCCCGCGCCGCCGTTGGCGCTCGCGCCAGTCGTATTGTTGCTCGAAATTTCCGGGTCGATGCCCGTGTACTTAGTTACGAGGGCCGCGTTTTGTACCTGCACGTACACCCGGGCGCTGGCTATTTTCAGAAAGCCCAACTGCGTTTGGCTGAGCGTGTAGCCCAACTGCACGTTGCGGAGGCGCGCGAAATCCCCTTTCTCGATATTGGAAGACATAATGAGGCCCGACCCATTCGAGATGTTGTCGTTGTACACTACGCGGGGATATTTAGCGTTGGGCTTATCTGGGGTCCAACGCTCGAGAATATCCGTTTTATTGTTCCAGAAGCGCTGGTCGTGCAAGCCCGCATTGGTACCGTTGTAAATGACGTTGCCGCCCGAAAACTGAATAAATACGCCCAAATCCAGGTTTTTGAAGCGAAACGTGTTATCGAACCCGCCGTACCAGGTGGGCAGTACCGGGCCGTAATAAACGCCATCGGCCGCCTGGGTAGGAGAGGTAGTGTTGGTGCCATTATCGGCCCCGCTCGATAGTATCGTCCAGCCCGTTGAGCCCGCGCCCGTAGTGCCTTGGTGGTTGTATTGCACTACGGTGCCGTCGGCTTTGCGAATCATGCGCTGCCCATTGGCTGGGTTTACCCCCAGCGACTGCACTGCTAATAGCTCGCCAATGGACTGGCCAACTTTCGTGAAGTTGACGGTTTCCAGGCCCGAAGTGGCCTGGCCAATGGGCTGGTCGTCCGAAACCAGGCTCAGCACCCGGTTTTTGAGCGTGGTGATGTTGCCGCTTATAGTCCAGTTAAAATCTTTTTTCTGGATGGCGTTGAAGCGCAGATTAAGTTCGACGCCGGTATTGCGCATCGAGCCTACGTTGGCGGCAATCGTGTTATTAGGAATGCCTTTAGACGGGGCTTGGGGCACGTCCAGAATTAGGCCATCGACCGTGTTGCGGTAGTAGGCAAAGTCACCCGTCAGGCGGTCCTGGAGCAAGCCAAACGACAAGCCAATGTCCGTTTTCTTACTGGTTTCCCACGTCAGGCTGGTGTTGCCCGCGTTGTTGAAGTACAGCGTAGAATTAGGTGCGTAGAAACCAGAAACATAAGTGGTTTGCGATACAAAATCACCAATGCCCTGGTTATTACCAACTTTACCGAAGCTGCCGGTGACTTTCAGGAATGACACGGCCTTGCCAAGCCCAGAGTTTTTCCAGAAGTCCTCTTCCGAAATCGCGTAGCCCAGCGACCCCCCGTAGAAGTTACCCCATTTTTGAGCGAAGGCCGAATAGCCATCACGCCGCACGTTGAAAGTCAGCAGGTACTTGCGGGCGTAGTTGTAGTTGAGGCGCCCAAAGAACGAGACCAGGTAGTTGTTGCCATACGCATTACCCGAGGCCGCAATGTTGGTGTAGTTGCCCTGGAAAGTGGTGAAGAAGGGGTCGGCCACCAGCGTGCGGGTAGCGCCCCAGCGCTGCACATCGGTTTTTTGCTGCTCGGTGCCGACCAGCAGCGAGAAGTTGTGGTTGGTGGCAAAGGTGCGGTCATATTGCGCCGTAGTCTGCCAGTTCCAGCGCTTGTTGGTGCGGAAGTAGTTGCTGGCCGAGCCACCGGGGAAGCCTTCGCCGGCAAGCGGCGTATTAAACGATTTGTCTTCAAAGGAAATATTATCCAGGCCAAATTGCGTGCGCAGATTCAGGCCTTTCAATAATTCCCAGTTGGCATAGACACTGCCTTGGATTTGAGCACCTTCGGAGGTAAAGTAGTTGTTGTCCAGGTCCACTACCGGGTTGTAGTAGCCCGGCACCAAAATTCCACCCGTGAGCGGGTTGCGGTTGGCTCCCGGCCCGATGCCCGCCCCGTTGGTGTTGTAGCTGCCGTCGAGGTTGTAGGGGCTGATGTTGGGCGGTAGCACCAGCGGCGACCGCCCGATGCCGGCCGTGCCAAAGGCCACGTCGGCCACCGAGCCCGAGGCCGGTGACGAGTTGAACGTATTGGAATAGTCGAAGCGCAGGCCTACCGTCACCTTATCCAGCAGCTTATGCTCCACGTTCAGGCGAGCCGCGTAGCGCCGAAACTCGTTGTTGCGGAGCATACCCTGTTGCTTGGTATAGTTGGCCGAAGTGTAGTAAGTCGTCTTTTCGGTACCGCCCGAGAAGTTCAGGCTGTGGCTGCTGGAGAAGCCGGTGCGGTAGATGGTGTCGTACCAGCGGGTATCTACCAAGCTGCCGTCGGCATTGAAGGAGGGCAGAAAGCCGATGACGTTGGAAGCCGGCACACCCGTCGTGCGATTGCGCTGGTTGTAGTTGAGGTTGCTAACCGCCTCATTTTTAATGTTCATGTAGTCCTGGGCCCCCAGCACATCGTAGAGCCGCACGGCTTGCGACCAGCCCGCCCACGCATCATACGAAAGCTTAGACTGCCCTTTCTTACCGCGCTTGGTGGTTACCAGAATCACGCCGCCCGCCGCCCGCGAGCCGTAGATGGCGGTTGCAGAGGCATCTTTCAGTACGTCGACGCTCTCGATGTCAGCGGGGTTCAGGTTGCCCAGCGGGTTGTTGGCCACGTTGCCCACGGCCGAGTTGTTGCCTGAATACGTCGGAATGCCATCAATTACGATAAGCGGCTGCGAACTCAGGGAGATAGAGTTTACCCCGCGAATGCGGATAATGGGCGGATTGTTGAGCACGCCGTTGGGCGTGGTCACGTTCACGCCCGGTGCCCGGCCCTGTAAAGCCTGGTCGAAGCTTTGCACCGGTAGGTTGGCTATTTCGCGGCCCGCAATGGTCGCAACGTTGCCCGTCAGGTCGCGGCGCGACTGCGTGCCGTAGCCTACCACCACGGCCTCATCGAGACTGGTCGGGTTAGATACCAGCGTAATGTTAATAGGCCCGTCGCCGATTTTGGCCTCGCGGCTGTCGTAGCCCACGAAGGAAAACACCAGCGTAGTGGCGGCGACCGGCACGGGCAGGGTGTAGCGGCCTTCCATATCAGTGGCGGTCCCCTGGTTGGTGCCTTTGACCAGGACCGTGACGCCGGGCAGGCCGGCGCCGTCGCTGCCGACCACGCGGCCACTCACGCTGCGGGTTTGCGCGTGTAGGTCACGCGCGCCTACCACCAACACAACGGCGGAAAGGGGAAGTAAGAGTTTTCTCATACTGAAAAGAATGGATGTATTGTGTGAAAAGCGGTGGCTAAATATAGGCGGTAAAAAAATGAAGAATTGGTAAATTCTCGGTAAAGGGAGGCGAAAAAATATCTCAATCATTGCAAATACTGTGTGAGCTTATTGGGAAATGCGTGCAAAGACTATCAATTAGTAATAAGCAGGTAACCTTTGCAGGCATCCGGCTACGGTATATTATCAGCCATTACCCCGAAGAAGGTAACCTCGACCTCCCAGACGCGGCGCAGTAATTTGCGGGCGATTCCTACCCCGTATGACCATCCGCAACCGCCTTACCTGGCTATTCGTGAGCGTAGTGGCCGTGCTGCTGCTCGCCGTGCTCACGGTCGTGTTCCTGCTGCAGTTCAACTCCTCGCAGCGCGAGTTTCGGCAGCGGCTGCGCGAGCGGGCACAGGTCACGAGCTACATCTACCTCGAAAAGGACGAGATGCGCGCCAGCGCTTTCCGAGACTTTGAAAAAAAATACCTGCAGCTGCTTCCCAACGAGATTTTACAGGTCTACGACGCGAACGGCCGGGTGCGCTTCGTGGCCGAAGACGAGCGTGTGCGCCTCAGTGATGGCGTGCTGGCGCGCATCGTACTTAATAAAGAAGTATACTTCAAGCTGGGCTTGCGGCAGGCGGTGGGCATTTTTTACCGCGACAACCAAGGCGACTACGTGATAGTGGCCGCCGCCGAAAACGTGTACGGCCAGCGCCGCCTCCAAAGCCTGGCCAGTATCATGGGGATAATCTTTGTGGTAAGCCTGCTGCTTATCTATGCCGTAGGGCGGATTTTTGCCGGCCGGGCGCTGGCCCCCATCGCCGCGCTCAACGACCAGGTCGACCGCATCACGGCCCAGGACCTGCACCTGCGCGTAGACGAGCCGCTGCGCACCAGCGAAAAAGACGACCTGCGCCGCCTGGCCCGCACCTTCAACCGCCTGCTCGGGCGCCTCGAAACCAGCTTCGATGGCCAGCGCACCTTCGTGCGCAACGCCTCGCACGAGTTGCGCACGCCCCTCACCAGCAGCATCGGCGAACTGCAAGTGCTGCTGGCCCGCGAGCGCTCGGCCGAGGCCTATAAGGAAGGCGCGATTTCGGTGCTAGGTGAGTTGCAGCAGCTCAAAGGCTTGATTAACAATTTGCTGGACATGGCCCAGGCCGACGCGGCCGTGCCCCTTACCGAAGACATCCGCCTCGACGAGCTGCTGTGGGAGGTGCGCGAGGCCGTGGCCCCCGCCCAGCGCAGCCGCGTGCAGGTAGACTTGGGCGACCTCAGCGAGCTGCCCGACGACCCGGTTGTGTTCGAAATAAAAGGCCACCGGGCGCTGCTGGCCCGCGCCTTCGGCAACCTTCTGGACAACGCCCTGAAGTACTCCAATGCCGAGCAGCGCGTCACGCTCAGCCTGCGGCACCTAGCCGGGGAGGGGCTGCTGGTGCGCGTGGCCGACGCCGGCCAGGGCATCGCCGAGGAGGACTTAGCGCAGGTGTTCCAGCCATTTTTTCGGGCTGCAGGCGTGCGCGGGGTGGTGGGGCACGGCGTGGGGCTGCCCCTGGCGCAGCGCATCGTGGCGCTGCACGGCGGCAAGCTGGCGCTGCGCTCCGAGGTAGGCCGGGGTACGGTAGCCGAGGTAGCGTTTGGGTAAGAGCTCGACTTGCGCGAGTCTATCTCAGAAGAAAATATGCATAATTATTCCGTTTTAATTCTCCTCTAATACACTTCTAACACCAGCCTAATACCGCCCCAGGAGCTTTGCAGCACCCTATTACTTACGACCAGCGCAAGCGGCGTAACCTGCACCGTGCAGGCCGCCGTCCGGCTGGGAGCTAGTCTGTTTATGCAAGCTCCTTTTTTCACCCTGCGAACCCTCGCCGCCACGAGCGGCCTAAGTTTGCTCTCGCTGCTGGGTCTGGCCCAGAGTATGCCCCAGTCGGGGCTGGCGCGGCCCAGTACGGGCGCGCCACTACCCGCTGCTGCGGGCCAAACTACCACCACGCCGACCCAGCCCGTGCCCGGCCAGGGTAAGGTGGGCAGCCCGGTTCCCACTACCACTTCGCCACTCGGGCAGCCCGGACCGGCGCTGGGTAGCCCGGCGGGCATGGCCCCGGCCACCGACGCTACGCCTGGTGCGGCGAGCGCAGCCAGTGGTACCAGTTTCGGCCAGTACCCGGTGGCGGTGGGAATACCCGCCGGCGGCACGGCCAATACCCTGCCCGCCGACACTGTGCGCCTGACGCTGGACGAGGCCCAAGGCCGGTTTTTGCAGGCCAATTTTCAGCTCCTGGCCCAGCGCTACAATGTGGACGTGGCCAACGCTGCCATCCGGCAGGCCCTGCTGCGCGATAACCCCAATTTGCAGCTGGAGGTCAACGCCTACAACCCGAATACGCGGAAGCTGTTCCCCTTCGAGCACCAAGTGGATGTGAACAACCCCACCGGCGGCACGGTGGTGGCCCAGGTGCAGCAGCTGATTGACATTTCGGGGCGGCGCTCGCGGCTGGTGCAGCTCTCGCGCACGGCGGTGGGCGTGCAGCAGGCGGCCTTTGAGGACTTGCTGCGGCAGGCGCGCTACCAGCTCACGCAGTCCTTTTATAATGTGATAGCCGAGCGCCGCAAGCTGGGCTTCGTGAACCAGGA